>JAKONS010000417.1 GCA_022701845.1 Burkholderiaceae bacterium | reverse complement strand
CCGTGGTGATGGGCCGCGCCACGCTGCGCGAGGGCTGGCGCGGCTGGTGGCGCGGCCGCTATGGCGAGGGCCTGCGCGGGCGCATCGCCGCGCGCGCGCCGGGCCTCGACCTGCTGGAGGTGGGCGCCGCAGCCAGCACCCGCCGGCTGGGCGCCACGCTGCTGCCGCCGGAGGAGCTGGCCTCCGAGCGCCAGCGCCGCTGGCCCGGCTATGCCTGCGCAGTGGCGCTGAGCGTCGGCCTGACGCTGTCGCTGCAGCAGCTCAGCGGCGCCTTCGAGCTGACCAACATCGTCATGCTGTTCCTGATGGGCGTGGTGCTGATGGCGGTGCGCTTCGGCCGCGGGCCGGCGGCGCTGTCGGCGCTGCTCAACGTGCTGGCCTTCGATTTCTTCTTCGTGCCGCCGCGCATGTCCTTCGGGGTGAGCGATGTGCAGTACCTGGTCACCTTCGGCGTCATGCTGGCGGTGGGGCTGCTGATCGGCCAGCTCACCGCCGGGCTGCAGTTCCAGGCGCGCATCGCCGGCAGCCGGGAGTCGCGTGCGCAGAGCCTGTTCGAGCTGTCGCGCGACCTGTCGGCCGCATTGCTGCCCGAGCAGATCGCGCAGCTGGGCGAGGCCGCGGTGCGGCGCAATTTCGGCGGCGACGCGCATGTGGTGATGGCCACCGAACACGACGCGCTGCCGGCGCTCACCGACCTGCCCGCCGACATCGACCCGAGCGTGGCCGACTGGGTCTACCGCAACGGCCAGCCGGCGGGCCTGGCCACCACCACCCTGTCGGCCAACGCCTGGCACTACCTGCCGCTGGCCGCGCCGATGCGGGTGCGCGGCGTGCTGGCCTGCAAGCCCGAGCATGCGCGCTGGCTGCTCATCCCCGACCAGCGCCAGCTGCTCGAAACCCTGGCCCGCCAGGTCGCCATCGCGCTGGAGCGGGTGCACTACGTCGACATCGCCCGCCAGGCCATCGTGCAGATGGAGTCCGAGCGGCTGCGCAACACCCTGCTGGCGGCGATGTCGCACGACATCCGCACCCCGCTGACCGCGCTGCTCGGCCAGGCCGAGACGCTGCAGGCCGGCGCCGGCACGCTGGCGCCCGCGGCGCGCGACCGGCTGCTGAGCGGCCTGGTGCTGACCGCCCGGCAGATGCAGGGCCTGGTCATCAACCTGCTCGACATGGCCCGGCTGCAGAGCGGCACGGTGCAGCTGCGCAGCGACTGGCAGTCGGTGGAGGAGGCGATCGGCTCGGCGCTGGCAGCGGCGGCGCCCGCGCTCGCCGGTGTGGCGGTGCAGACCGATTTGCCGGCCGACCTGCCGCTGGTCGAATTCGATGCCGGCCTGATGGAGCGGGTGCTGGTCAACCTGCTGGAGAACGCGGTGAAGTACGGCGCCGCGCCGATCGTGGTCGGCGCCCGGGTCACCGATGCCGCGCTCGAGATCCGGGTGCGCGACCACGGCCCGGGCCTGCCCGGCGGCACCGCGCAGGGGCCGGCGCCGGACCTGTTCGGCATGTTCATTCGCGGCAAGGCGGAATCCAATACCCCGGGCGTCGGCCTGGGCCTGGCGATCTGCCGCGAGGTGGTGGCCGCGCACGGCGGCAGCATCTCGGCGGCCAACGCGGCCGGCGGCGGGGCCGAATTCACCATCGTGCTGCCGCGCCGGCCGCCGCCCGACGTCAGCGAACCGGAAGCCTAGCGACCACGGCGCGGCGCTGCCGCGCGGCTAGGCCAGCTGCGGCGTCTGCGCGAGCAGCGCCGGGCGGGCGTCGATCCAGTCCTGCAGCGCGTCGACCCGCATCGGCCGCGCGAAGTGGTAGCCCTGCAGCTCGTCGCAGCCCATGCGCTTGAGCTGCTGCGCCACCGCGGCGTTCTCGACGCCCTCGGCCACCACGCCCAGGCCCAGGTTGTGGCCCAGCGCCATGATGGCGCGCACGATGGCCAGGTCGGTGGTGTCGCCCAGCAGGTCTTCCACGAACGAGCGGTCGATCTTCAGCTTGTCGATCGGGAAGCGCTTCAGGTAGGCCAGGCTCGAATAGCCGGTGCCGAAATCGTCGATCGAGAAGCGCACGCCCAGCTGCCGCAGCGCGCTCAGGCCGAGGCCGGCGGCGCCGGCGTTCTCCATCAGCTGGGTCTCGGTGATCTCCAGCTCCAGCAGCTGCGGATCGATGCCGCTGTGGGTGGTGAAGTCGCGCAGGAATTCCAGCAGCTCCGGGTCGGCGAGCTGGGTCGCGGAGATGTTCACCGACAGCGAGATCAAGGGCCGGCGCTCCGACTTCCAGCGGCGCAGCAGCCCGCAGGCCTGCTGCATCGCCCACAGGCCGAGCGGGCGGATCAGGCCGGTTTCCTCGGCGATCGGGATGAACCGGGCCGGCGATATCGCGCCCAGCTCGGGGTGCGTCCAGCGCATCAGCGCCTCGGCGCCCACCACCTGCAGGGTGCGCGCGTCGATGCGCGGCTGGTAGTGCATCTCCAGCTCGCCGCGCTGCTGGGCCTGGCGCAGCGCCTGCTCGATGGTGCGTCGCTCGCGCGCCAGCTTGTCGAGCTCGGACGAGAAAAAACGGTAATGGTCGCGGCCGGAGGACTTGGCCTCGTACATCGCGGCGTCGGCGCGGCGCATCAGCTCGTCGATGTCGCGGCCGTCCTCGGGGTAGACCGCCACGCCGATGCTGCAGGACACCCGCAGTTCGTGGCCCTCGCCGTCGTGCGGCGCGCGGATCAGCGGTATCAGCCGCTCCTCGATGATGTCGCGTATTTCCGCGACGTCGCGCACGTCGCGCAGGATCACCACGAACTCGTCGCCGCCCAGCCGGCTCACCGTGTCGTCGTTGCGCACCGCCTGCGTCAGCCGGCCGGCCACCGAGCGCAGCAGCGCGTCGCCGACATGGTGGCCGAGCGTGTCGTTGACCGACTTGAAGCGGTCGAGGTCGATGAACAGCACCGCCACCCGGTCCTCGGTGCCCTGCGCCGCCTGCAGCGCGGCGGCCAGGCGCGCCACGCAGAGCGAGCGGTTGGGCAGCTCGGTCAGCACGTCGTGATCGGCCAGGAACTGCACCCGCTCCTCGGTGCGCTTGCGCTCGGTGATGTCGACCGAGATGCCGATGTAGTGCGAAATCGAGCCGTGGCTGGCGCTGTGGCCGCCGCCGTGCGCGCCGGCGTGGCGCACCGCCGACACCATCAGCCAGGCCGGATAGCTGGCGCCGCCGCGGCGGCGGAACAGCACCTCGCCCTGCCAGGCGCCGCGGTCGCCCACGGTGGCGCCGATGCGCTGCTGCAGCGGGGTGCCGCCGGCTTCCTCGACCAGGCTGGCGAAATCGCGGCCGACCACCTCGTAGGCCTCCAGCGCGGTGCTGCGGCAGAAGGCGGCGTTGACGCTCAGCACCCGCTGCTGGGCGTCCATGATCGCGATGCCCTCGGACGACGCCTCGAACACCTTGGCCCACAGCTCCAGCCGCTGCTCCATCTGCTTCAACACATTCACCGGGGTGAAGGCGGTGAGGATCGCGTCGCGTCCCTGGAACTGCAGGCGCCGCGCCGACAGCACCGCCCAGGTCGAATCGCCGCCGGCGTTCCAGCGCACCTCGAATTCGTCGACCGCGCCGCGGTCGGCGAGCTGCTGGAATAAACGCGCCCGCACGCCCGGTTCGAGCTTGCGGCCCCAGGGGTCGGTGGTGATGCCGTCGAGCCAGGGAATCGCCGGCGCGTTGGCATGCAGCACCTCGTGGCGCGGGATCGAGGTGACCACCATCGCGATCGGCACCGATTCGACGATCTCCAGCTGCGCCCGGGCAGCGCGCTCGCGCGAGGCGAGCTCCTGCTGGTTCTCGCGCTCGCGCCCCAGCTGGGCCAGCATGCCGTTGAAGGCGGTGACCAGGGTGCCGATCTCGTCGCGGCTCGACCAGTCGGCGCGCAGCGCGTAGTTGCCGCTGTGGCGCACGTCGTCGGCCACCCGGGCCAGGTGGCGCAGCGGCCGGGCGATCTGCTGGGCCACCGCATACACCAGGCTCAGGATGCAGCCGAGCAGCAGCAGGGCGGTGCCCAGGTGCAGGAACATGCGGGTGAACAGGCTGTCGACCCGCGCGGCCAGCAGCTGGTCGAGCTCGGTGGCGCCGCGGATCCAGGTGCGGTCCAGTTGATAGAGCAGGGTGGAGCGGGCCGCCTGCAGTTGCGCCACGTCGCGCGGGCCGGCATCCGGGCCGGCCAGGCGCTGCACGATCGCCAGGAATTCGGCCAGCGCGTCGGCCAGGCTCTGGCGGTCAGGGTCGAGCGCCTCGCGCAGCGCGGGCGAGCCGGCGGCGAACACCTGCAGGTAGTCGGAGCGGATGCCCATCGCCGAGGCGTCGATGCGGCCGGCCAGGATCAGCAGTTCGGAGCGGCGCTCGCCATAGGCCTGGGCGCGGGCGCCGCTGCCGTCGAGGGTGCGCATGGTGTCGTCGATCACCTCCAGCAGCTCGGGAAACCGCAGCACCGTCAGCGACATGGTGTAGTAGCTGTCGAGGTCCGGGTCGAGGATCAGGTTCGACTGGTTGCCCACCATGGTGAGCAGTTCGCGCGCCGAGCGCAGCATGGTGCGGGTGCGCAGCGTGTCTTCCGCGTCGGGCCGGGCGGCGGCGTTGCGGGAGGCCGGCGACGCGGCGCGCCAGGCGGTCTCGAACCGCGCGCTGGCTTCGGTGGCGTGCAGCGGGGCGTCGTAGCGCGCCCGCAGGTCGTTGAAACGCCGCAACGCCGCGTCGGGCGGCTCGACCTGCTCCTTGTAGGGCAGGAAGGGCATCAGCAGCAGTTCGCGCACGGCGGCGCTGTAGACGCTGCCGATCTGCTCCTTGCGGGTGAAGTCGATCGCCAGGTATTTCTCGTTGATGAGAATGCCGGAGATGAAGATCACCGCGCTCAGGTCGAGCAGGTAGATCAGCATCAGCTTGCGGCCGACCGACAGCTTGCTCAGCCAGCGTGCCGTGCGGCCGGTGATCGACAGCGATGCGCGTTGCCGCGCACGAACGCCCCAGGGTGGATGTGGGATGGAAGTCTCCTGGGGCCGGGCGAGGACGTCTCGCTCAGGCGGTGGTGGGCACCAGGAATTCGCGGCTGATGTGCGCGCCCAGTTCGTTGACCCGGTCGAGGAACTGGGTCAGGAAGGCGTGCAGGCCGGTGGCGAGGATCTCGTCGATATGGCCGAACTGCAGCTCGGCGCGCAGCTTGCCCGCCTTGCGCTGGCTCATCGACAGCTCCGGTCCGGTGACCACGCTCTGCAGGTTGCTCACCACCTCGTTCAGGCTGGCATGCAGCGAACGCGGCATGTCGGAGCGCAGGATCAGCAGTTCGGCCACCCGCTCGGGGCGGATCACGTCGCGGTACACGCGGCGGTAGATCTCGAAGGCCGAGACGCTGCGCAGCACCGCGCTCCAGTGGTAGAAGTCGTATTCCTGCTCTTCGTTGTCGCTGGTCAGGCCGATGAAGTCGTTGTGCATCGCGTGGAACTTCGTGTCCACCAGCCGCGCGGTGTTGTCGGCCCGCTCCAGGAAGGTGCCGATGCGCATGAAGTGCAGCGCCTCGTCCATCAGCATGGTGCCCACCGACACGCCGCGCGAGAGATGCGAGCGGTATTTCACCCACTCGAAGAACACGCCCGGGTCGCGCTCGAAATCGCCGGCGCGCAGCATCCGGTTGACCTCGATCCAGGTCTGGTTCTGGGTCTCCCAGGCCTCGGTGGTGAGGGTGCCGCGCACCGCGCGGGCGTTCTCGCGCGCCGCCTTCAGGCAGGAGATGATGGAAGACGGGTTGTCCTCGTCGCGCACCATGAAGTTCATCACCCGCAGCGGGTCGATGTCGCCGTGCAGCGCCTGGTAGGCGGGCAGCAGTTCGCTGATGGTCAGCAGGCCCTGCCAGCCGATGGTGGCGGCCTCGGCCGACTGCGGCAGCAGGGCGGTCTGGTAGTTGACGTCCAGCATCCGGGCGGTGTTCTCGGCGCGCTCGGTATAGCGGGACATCCAGAACAGGTGGTCGGCGGTACGGCTCAGCATGCTTGTGTCTTCTTCTGATTATTGGGTCGGGGGTGGTGCGCCGCGAAGGGGCGGGTCAGACCTCGAGGATCCAGGTGTCCTTGGTGCCGCCGCCCTGGGACGAGTTGACGACCAGCGAGCCGTCCTTCAGCGCTACCCGGGTCAGGCCGCCCGGCACCATCTGCACCTCGCGGCCCGACAGCACGAAGGGCCGCAGGTCGATGTGGCGCGGCGCCACGCCGCTCTCGACATAGGTCGGGCAGCTCGACAGGCTGAGGGTCGGCTGGGCGATATAGCCGTCGGGCTTGGCGATGATGGCGCGCCGGAAATCCTCGATCTCGGCGGTGGTGGAGGCGGGGCCGACCAGCATGCCGTAGCCGCCGGCGCCGTGCACCTCCTTGACCACCAGGTCCTTCAGGT
>JAKONS010000380.1 GCA_022701845.1 Burkholderiaceae bacterium | reverse complement strand
AAGGCGGAGGAAACGGATGAAGCCGGCGGTGCGGCGCGCGTGGATCGACTAGAGGGCATGGGGCAATTCGATGCGGAAATGGGCGCCGTCGCTGTCGGCAAGCAGCGCTATCTGTCCACCGTGGGCGGCAATGTATTCATGGACGATCGACAGGCCCACGCCGCTGCCGCGGGCGGCGTCGGTGGGCTGGATCTGGCCGCGGTAGAAGGGCTCGAAGATGCGGTCGCGGTCGCCCGGCGCCACGCCCGGACCTTCGTCCTCGATCTCGATGCGGATGCGCCCGTCGACCCGTTCCAGCGCCAGGCGCACGGTGCCGGCGCGCGGCGAGAAACGGATCGCGTTCGACAGCAGGTTGGCCAGCGCGGTGCCCATCTTGGCGTGGTCGACCTGCGCCGAGATCGGCGTGCCCTCCACCCGCACCGTCAGCCCGCGCGACTGCCACTGCAGCCGCTGCGCGTCGACCTGTTCTTCCAGCAGCTGCAGCAGGTCGACCTTCTGCCGCTTCAGCTGGCGCGCCTCGAAGGCGGCGGCGTTGAAACGCAGCAGCGCCTCGATCTGGCTCTGCAGCACCGCGGTGTTCTGCTGCAGGATGCGCGCCACCTCGCGCTGGTTCTCGTTGAGGTCGCCGGTCACGCCGTCCTCCAGCAGCGACACGCCTTCGCGCATGGCCGCCAGCGGCGTCTTGAGTTCGTGCGAGATGTGGCGCAGGAAGCGCGCCTTGTCGGCATCCAGCTCGGTCAGCCGCAGCCGCAGCCATTCGAGCTGCTGGCCCACCCGGCGCACGTCGGCCGGGCCGCGGATGTCGATCGGCACCTCGAGCCGGTTCTCGCCCAGTCCCACGATGGCGCGCTCCAGCCGCTTGAACGGCCGGCCCAGCCACACACCCATGGCGATGGCCAGCACCACCGCCAGGCCGATGGTGCCGATCACCTGGCGCGTCAGCCGTGCCCGGCTGTCGTCGAGCTGGGTGGCCATGGTGCCGTTGCGTTCCTCGATGGCGCGCTGGACTTCCTGCGCCACCGCGGCGGTCATCCGCTCGAGCTCGCGGAACTGGCCGGCCATGGCGCGCTCGCGGTCGAGCGCGGTGTCGGGCGGGCCGGCGAAGAGCGCGGTGATGTCGGCCAGCTCGGTGCGCCAGCGCGCGGCGACCTCCGGCGGCACGTCGCCCGGCACCAGTTCGTCGAGCAGGCCGTCGGCTTCCCGGGCGGCTTCCTCAAAGCGCCGGCGCAGCATCGCGTCGTTCAGGATGAGCGACTGGCGCCCGGCGCGCTCCATGGTGGCGCTGCGGTCGCCCAGGCCCTGCACCGCGGCGTTGAGCTGCAGCGCGCGCGCGGCGAAACCGCGGCTCTGCGCCATCAGGCCGTCGAAGGTGAACACCGCCCGCAGGGAGATGCCGCCCAGCAGCGCCGCCAGCAGCAGGAAGGCCAGCAGCAGCATCTGCTGGAACGAGCCGCGCAGCAGCAGCCGGCGCGGCTCGGCGCCTTCGGCCATGCCGGCGGGGCCCGCCTCCGACGCGGTCGTGGGCGATGCCGCCGTCATGCCGCCACGGTGGCGGTGTCGGCCGCCGTGCCGGCCGCGGCGCCGGACTCGGTCGTCCGCACTTCGCCGCGCAGCGAGTAGCCCAGCATCTCGGTCACGGCGACGTCGACCATCTGCCCGACCAGCCGCGTCGGGCCCTGGAAATTGACCACCCGGTTGCACTCGGTGCGGCCCATCAGCTCGGGCGCGTCGGCGGTCGATTTCTTCGACGGCCCCTCGACCAGGATGCGCTGCACCGTGCCGACCCGGCTGGCGCCGATGGCGCGGGTGTTGTCGTCGATCACCGCCTGCAGCTCCTGCAGCCGGCGCAGCTTCTCGGACTGCGGCGTGTCGTCGGCCAGGTTGGCCGCCGGCGTGCCGGGACGCGGGCTGAAGATGAAGGAGAAGCTGTTGTCGAAATGCACGTCGCGGATCAGCTTCATCATCTTCTGGAAGTCTTCCTCGGTCTCGCCGGGGAAGCCGACGATGAAGTCGCTGCTCATCGACAGGTCGGGCCGCACCGCGCGCAGCTTGCGCACCGTGCTCTTGTATTCCATGGCGGTGTAGCCGCGCTTCATCGCCATCAGGATGCGGTCGCTGCCGTGCTGCACCGGCAGGTGCAGATGGCTTACCAGCTGCGGCAGCCGGGCATAGGCCTCGATCAGCCGCGGGGTGAACTCGTTCGGATGGCTGGTGACATAGCGCAGGCGGGCGATGCCCGGGATGGCGGCGATGTATTCGAGCAGCAGCGCGAAGTCGGCGATCTCGGCGGTGTCGCCCATCGGGCCGCGGTAGGCGTTCACGTTCTGGCCCAGCAGGGTGATCTCGCGCACGCCCTGGTCGGCCAGGCCCGCCACCTCCACCAGCACGTCGTCCAGCGGCCGGCTGACTTCCTCGCCGCGGGTGTAGGGCACCACGCAGTAGCTGCAGTACTTGGAGCAGCCTTCCATGATCGACACGAAGGCGGTCGCGCCCTCGACCCGGGCCGGCGGCAGGTGGTCGAACTTCTCGATCTCCGGAAAGCTGATGTCGACCTGCGGCCGGTTCAACCGCTCGCGGGCGTCGAGCATCTCGGGCAGGCGGTGCAGGGTCTGCGGGCCGAACACCACGTCGACATACGGCGCGCGGGCGATGATGGCCGCGCCCTCCTGGCTGGCCACGCAGCCGCCGACGCCGATCTTCACCCCGCGCGCCTTCAGGTGCTTGACCCGGCCCAGGTCGGAGAACACCTTTTCCTGCGCCTTCTCGCGCACCGAGCAGGTGTTGAACAGGATCAGGTCGGCCTGCTCCATGTCCTGGGTGGGCTCGTAGCCCTGGGCGGCGCCCAGCACGTCGGCCATCTTGTCCGAGTCGTACTCGTTCATCTGGCAGCCGAAGGTCTTGATGAATACTTTTTTCGAGGCCATGGGAGGTCCTGGTCGGTCGTCGCGCCGCGCGGCGGGCGAGGGGGGAAATCGGAAGGAAAAAGGAGGGAGGGTCGGGCGGCCGCGGGTCAGAAACCGAACCAGCGCTCGAACCAGGACGGCGACGCGGTCGGCAGGCGCAGCGCGGCTTCCTCGGGCGTCAGCAGCCAGACCTCGCCGATCTGACCGCCCGGGTTGCGGGTGTAGTTCACCAGATGGGTCTCGCCGGTGGCCAGCGTGCCCGAGGTGACGAACAGGTTGCGGGTGTCGCGGATGCGGGCACCCATGGCGAGCTGGTCGGGCCGGCCGTCGAGCTGCACCGCGGGCGGCGTCACCACCTCCAGCCGGCCGCGCAGGGCGGTGACGGGAAAGGCGCGCACCGCATCGGCGCGGGCGACGCCGGCCAGGCCGGCGAGCAGCAGGGCAGCGCAGGCGCACGGCAGCGCGGCCCGCAACGAGAGGGCTGCGGCGGTGGGCACGAAGCGGGGTACGAGGGCGTGCGCGGCCAGGGTGCGCGCTGCGATCCAGCGGGTCATGGTGTTCATCCAGAGGCTGAGAAGCCGGCGATTTTACCGGCGCATGCCGCAGCGCCGTGCGCGGCCGGCCGGGGTGGCTATCCTCGCGGCTGCACGCCGGGCGGACGCAC
>JAKONS010000444.1 GCA_022701845.1 Burkholderiaceae bacterium | reverse complement strand
GGCCTTGCGGCGCGGGCGGCTCGATCGAACGTCGGGGCGTCGGTCAGTCGGCGTAGACGCCGGCGGCCTTGATGATCGGCGTCCACTTGGCGATCTCGGCGGCGACGAACTTCTTGTGCTCGTCGGAATTGGTGCGCGCATCGCTGGCCACCACGGCGCCCAGGCCTTCCTCGTTCTTGATGAAGGCCGGATCCTTCAGCGCCACCTTGAGCGCGTCGTTCAGCTTCTTGACCACCGCGGCCGGCGTGCCCTTGGGCGCGTACAGGCCGTGCCAGATGGTCACTTCGAAGTTCGGCACGCCCACTTCCTGCATCGTCGGCAGGTCCTTCAGGCCGGGCGTCGTGAGGCGCTTGGCGGTGGTGACCGCATAGGCCTTGACCTTCTTGCCCTCGATCTGCTGCGAGGTGTTGGTGGTCTGGTCGCACAGCAGGTCGACCTGGTTGCCCATCAGGTCGGCGATGGCGGGCGCGGCACCCTTGTAGGGCACGCCGGTCAGCTCGGTCTTGAGCGCGCTCTGGAACAGCAGGCCGCACAGGTGCGAGGCCGAACCGATGCCGGCGTTGGCCAGGTTGATCGTCGCCTTGTTGGCGGCGATGTAGCTGGTCAGTTCCTTGTAGTTGTTGGCAGGCAGGCTGGGCTTGCCGATGAGGGTCATCGGCACGTCGTTGATGATGCCCAGGTAGGCGAAATCGTTCTCGACGCTGAAGGGCAGCTTGCGGTAGAGGCCCGGCATCGTGGCCATGCCGATGTGGTTGAGCAGCAGGGTGTAGCCGTCCGGCGCGGCGCGGGCCACCTTGGCGGTGCCGATCGAGCTGCCGGCGCCGGCGGTGTTGTCGACGACGATGGTGGCGCCGTTGAGCGGCTTGATCAGCGCCTGGGCCAGGTCGCGTGCCACGCGGTCGGTCGGGCCGCCGGCGGTGAAGGGAACCACGATGGTGATGGTGCGGCCGGCGGCCGGGAAATCCTGGGCCTGGGCACCGAAGGCGACCAGCGCGGTCACTGCCGCGACGACGGAAAGGGAGAAGACTTTGTGCATGAAGAGATCCCGCGAGACGGCAAGACGAGGTGAAAAGGGCGCCGATCTTAGTCAGGCATGGCGCCATCCAATCACCGTGTAAACACCTATGCCGGGCACACGCGCACCGGCCCGGTGCCCGGTATTGCGCGGTTTCGGGCGTTTTCGCCAGCCCTGTCAGCTTTCTGAAAGCTAGGAGCGGTTCAGGACTTCGGCCAATCGGCCATCGGTTCGCCCAGGCGCACCGCGCCGGCAGGCGCCCAGCCGGGCTCGAACTGCAGCGCGGCGTCGGGAAACAGCAGCACCACGGTGGAGCCGAGCATGAAGCGGCCCATCTCCTCGCCCTTCTTGAGCACCACCTCGCCCGCGGGGTAGTCCCAGCTGCGCACCTGCGAACCGCGCGGCAGCTTGAGCGCGCCATGCCAGACCGTCGCCATGCTGCCGACGATGGTGGCGCCCACCAGCACCAGCACGAACGGCCCGGCAGGCCCCTCGAACACGCACACCACCCGTTCGTTGCGGGCGAACAGCCCCGGCACGCCGCGCGCGGTGACCGGGTTCACCGAGAACAGGTCGCCCGGCACATAGACCATGCGCTGCAGCACGCCGTCGCAGGGCATGTGGATGCGGTGGTAGTCGCGCGGGCTGAGGTAGATGGTGGCGAAATGGCCGTTGGCGAAACGCCGGGCCAGCGCGGCGTCGCCGCCGACCAGCGCCTGGGTAGAGTAGCGGTGGCCCTTGGCCTGGAACAGCTGGTCGTCGGTGATCGGGCCGAACTGGCTGATGGCGCCGTCGACCGGGCTCACCAGCGCGGTGTCGGCGATCGGCCGGACGCCCTCGCGCAGCGCGCGGGTGAAGAAATCGTTGAAGGTGGCGTAGTGCGCCGGGTTCGGGTCGGCCGCCTCGGACATGTCGACACCGTATTTGCGGATGAACCAGCGGATCAGCCCCGCGGTGCGGGCGCCGCCCTCGTGGCCGGCGACACGGCCGGCGAAACGGGTCAGCGCCTTCTTGGGCAGCGCGTATTGCGGCAGAACGGGCAGGCGTGGGTGCAAGGGCGTGGGTCCGGTGGATGCCGCCCGGCGGGCGCGCGGTCGCGGGATTCTATGCGCGGGCGCGGGCCGGCCGGCGTCACTGGCGCAGCTGGCCGACGATGCGGTCCAGGTGCGCGGTGACCTGGTCGAGCTGGTCGCCCATGCCGTCGCAGCGGATGCGCATCTCCAGCCGCAGGGTGCGCGCGGCGTCGTCGTTGCCGGCGGTGGAGGCCTGCTCGGCCAGGCAGCGGTCGAGCCAGGCGATGTCGAGGCGCAGGCCGGCCAGCAGGCCTTCGAGCTGCCCGTGCAAACCCGACGTCTCTCGCGCTCGCAGGTCCTCGCGAGAGCCCGGCGCGGCAAGCGCGGGCGGGCGGGCGGAGGAAGCGGGCGGAACGGCGAGAACACGGGCTTGGGGCATGCATCCCTGTAGCAACGGATGTGCCGGAAACCGCCTGCGCGACCCCGCCGAAACTATTGTTACCTCTGGAGCGCTTCGGCCGATCGATCGAAGCGGCAGATCTCCTGCAGCAGCAGCGCCAGCTGCTCCGCCGCGGCATCGACCAGCGCCCGGCCCTTGTCGGCGGTGGCGGCGGCGGCATTGCCCACCGCGCCCTGCGGGTTGTAGTCCTCCATGGCCCACGA
The DNA here is from genome assembly GCA_022701845.1 of Burkholderiaceae bacterium. The sequence continues at coordinate 3,659 of JAKONS010000444.1, read as the reverse complement.
CAGCTTGGCGCTGCGGCCGTCGGCCAGCAGGGTGTAGCGGCCGGCGCGAGCTTGCGAGGCGGAGGCGAAATCGCGCGCCGCGTCCATGTCGACCCGGTCCGGCCGCAGCGCCAGCATCATCGAGGTCTCGATGTCGCCGGCGTGGATGCCCCAGCGGTGCTCGCGCGGCGGGAACAGCGCCGCCACCGCCGGCGGCTGCGGCAGCGCGAACCAGCTCGACGACCACACGGTGAGCCCGCAGCGCGCCCGCAGGTCGCGCCCCACCACGTCGAGCAGGCCGACGTTGCCGCCGTGGCCGTTGAGCAGCAGCAGCGAGCGCACCCCGCTGCGCGCCACCGCCTCGCCGATCTCGGTCCACAGGCGGATCACCGTCTCGGCGCGCAGGCCCAGGGTGCCGGCGAAGGAGGCGTGCTCCGGGCTGAAGCCGACGGCCTGGGTCGGCAGCACCAGCACCGGCAGCGCCGCCGGCAGCAGCGGCAGCGCGGCGGCGACCACGCCGTCGACCAAGGTCGTATCCACGCCCAGCGGCAGATGCGGGCCGTGCTGCTCGACCGCGGCCACCGGCAGCACCGCGAGGGTGCGCGCCAGTGTTCCATCCTGGGCCGCGCGGTCGAAGTCGGTGGTGCGCAGGTCGGCCCAGTAGCGGCTGGGCAGGCGGCCTGGCGCGGTGTCCGGCGGGGACGTGTGCATCGGTCGGTCTCGGGTCGGTGGCGGGGCGTGCCGGTACGGATGAGGGCGGCGATTGTCGCCAGAACGTGGACGATCTTATTCAGTTCAGCGTCTTTATCCGCAGGAGGCCGACGCCTAAAGTCCATCCATCGCATCGCCGCCCCTCCAGACGGTACCCAGGGCAGCTCCGAGACCCTTTCAAGACATCTCCAAGACATCTCCAAGAAGAACACCATGACCACCAGCCGCACCCTCTACAGCCGCAACGCCTTCGCCGCCGCCGCCCTCACCCTGCTCGGCACCGTCGCCGCGATGCCGGCCCAGGCCCAGACTTCCAGCCGCGCCCCGGTGCGCGCCGGCACCGAGCAGGCGCAGGCCGGCAACCGCGTCGAGAGCGTGTTCGGCGAGAACTACGGCCCGGTGGCACCGCAGGCCACCAGCGCCCGGACCCGCGCCGAAGTGCGCGATGCGACCACCCTGGCGCACGAGGCCGGCACCCTGGTCGCGCCGCTGGGCGAAGGCGACGGCACCCGGCCGGTCGCGCTGCGCGCCGCGCACCCGCTGCTCTGATTCCCGGCGGCCTTCGCCGCTCCCCGTTCCTTTCCTTTTCTTTCCCTTCCATTTCTCCCTCGTCGATCCGGACCCGCCCATGACCACCGCCGCCCTCCCCGCACTGTTGCTCCAGCACGGCCCCTGGCTGGTGCTGGGCGTTACCGCGGCGGCGCGGGTCGGCCTGCCGGCGCCGGCCGCGCCGCTGCTGATGGCCACCGGTGCGCTGGCCGCCGCCGGGCTGATGTCGCCGCTCTGCCTGGCGGTGCTGGTCGCGCTGTCGGTGCTGGCCAATCTGCTGGGCGACGGCGTGTGGTTCTGGGCCGGCCGGCGCCATGGCGCGCGGGTGATGCGCCTGGTGTGCCGCGGCCAGGCCGGCGGCGACTGCGCCGAGCGCGGCGCGCTCACCATGCGGCGCTGGGGCGCCGGTGCGCTGCTGGCGGCGAAGTTCGTGCCGGGCGTGTCGGCGGTGGCGCCGCCGATGGCCGGCGCGATGGGCATGTCGCTGCGCCGCTTCCTGGTGGCCGAATCGGTGTCGGCGCTGATCTGGACGCTGGTCTTCGTCGGCGCCGGCGCGCTGATGGGCAAGCAGGTCGAGGCGGCGCTGGCCTGGTTGTCGGCCGTGCCGCTGTCGTCGATCGCGGCGGCGCTGGCGGCGATGGGCGCGGCCGGTGCCGGCGTCTGGGCCTGGAGCCGGCGTCAATCGGCGCGGGGCTCCCTGCCGCAGGCCAGCGCCGCCGCCGCCAGCAGCACCGCCGCCACGCCGTAGATCCACACCGCCGGTAGCAGCGGCAGCGCCACGCCGGCCACCAGCGGCCCGGTACCGGCGCCGATGTCTCGCCACACCGAACGCGTCGCCAGCGCCTGCACCCGGCCCGGCCCCGGATGGCGCCGCACCACGATCGGCGCCACCAGCGGCAGCTGCAGCGCCCGCAGCACCACGATGGCCGCCGCGCAGCTCCACACCGCGCCGGCGCCGAAGCCGACCAGCGCCGCAGCGGTCGCCAGCGACATCGCCACCAGTAGCCGCTCGGCACCGAAGCGGTCGGCCAGCCGGCCGCCGACCGGGCTCAGCACGATCTCGGCGCCGTAGCGCAGCGCCAGCAGGATGCCGGCCGCCACTACCGCGCTGCCCGGCAGCAGGTCGTGGCCGAGGAACGACAGGCCGATGACGAACAGGCCGTCGAGGGTGAAGCCCTCGAGGAAGCACCAGGCATCCAGCGCGCCGGGCAAGCGCAGCCGCCGCCGCGGTGCGGCCGGCGTGGGCTCGGTGCCGGCGGGCAGGCGCAGCGCCGCCCACAGGCCGGTCAGCGCCACCGCCGCCAGCACGAAGAAGATCGCCCGCGGGCCGACCAGCTGCGCCATCACCGCGCCGCCCGGCAATGCCAGCAGCGGCCCGGCGGCGATCAGCGCCCGCGAACGCCCGGTGCGCGCCGCCGCGCCCAGCGGCAGCGCGGTGGCGAGCGCCTGCGTCACCAGGTTCAGCGCCGCGAACGACAGGCCCCACACCAGCCGCAGCGGCAGCAGCGCCCAGAAGCCCGACAGCGTTGCGTAGCCGAGCGCGCACAGCGCCGAGGCGCCCACCGCCCACAGGCAGGTGGCGCGGTCGCCGTGGCGGGCATAGAAACGCACCACCCAGCCATAGCCGCCGATGCGCACCAGCCGGTTGGCGGCCAGCAGCACGCCGGCCTCGGCCAGGGTCACGCCGAAGGAGGCGGCGAACATCGGCAGCAGCAGATACAGCACCACGTCGCCCGGCAGGGTGGCGCCGAGGGTGATCGCGGCGTGGCGGGAGTCGCGGTCGGCGACGGCTGCTTCGCGGCTGCGGTCGAGGGTGGGGACGGGGGTGGGGACGGGGGTGGGGACGGGGGCGGCGTCGGTGGCACGGGTCATGGCGCCATGCTGCGCCCCCGTCGGGCGGTGTGACAAACGACATTAACGCCGCGCCATGCGTGCAAAAATCGCACGCATGTCCGACCGTCTGCCGCCCTTGAATGCCGTGCGCGCATTCGTCGCCGCCGCCCGCCACCAGAGCTTCACACGGGCCGCAGCGGAACTCCACGTCACCCACAGCGCGGTGAGCCGGCAGGTCAAAAGCCTCGAATCGCATCTGGGCCTGCCGCTGTTCGAGCGGCGGGTGCGCCAGGTGGTGCTGACCGCCGCCGGGCAGGCCTTCTTCGCCGAAGCCGCGGGTGCGCTGGCGCAGATCGGCGCGGCCGCCGATGCGCTGACCCGCCGCGCGGCGCCGCGCGCGGTGCGCATCGACGTGCGGCCCTCGTTCGCGGTGCGCTGGCTGATTCCGCGACTGCCCGACTTCGTGGCCCGGCACCCCGGCATCGAGCCGCAGGTGGTCACCAGCACCGCCGCGCCGGCGCGGGTGGTCGGCCGCTTCGACCTGGCGATCCGCCGCGGCCTGCAGGGCTGGCCGCCGAGCATCGAGC
>JAKONS010000369.1 GCA_022701845.1 Burkholderiaceae bacterium | reverse complement strand
TGCCGCAACTGCCGAGGGCGGCGGCGCCGACTGCGCCGCCGCCACGCGCCAGGGCGAGATGAATGCCTGCGCCGCCCAGGCGTACGCCCGCGCCGACGCCTCGCTGAACCGCAGCTACGGCGAACTGCTGCAGAAGCTGCCGGCAGGACGCAAGGCCGGTTTGCGCGAGGTGCAGCGCGCCTGGCTGCGTTATCGCGATCTGCATTGCGGGTTCGTCGCCGCCGGGTACGCGGGCGGTTCGATGCAGCCGATGGTGAAGTCGAACTGCCTGGCCGCGGTCACCGAGACACGTGCCGGCCTGTTGCGTGGATTGCTGGAAGAAGCCAGCCGTTGAAGCGGCCCGCGTGAATGGCGAACGGAGGGCTATCGCTGGATCCAGCTCTTCTGACTGCTCCGGCGCCTCAACAGCACCACGCCGAAGAGCGCCGGAAAGATCGCGACCACCACCAATGCGATCCAGGCGACCGGCGAATCCAGTTCGACGCTCATCATGTAGGTCATGCCCATGATGACGGCGACGCTGAGAAACCAGCTCACCGCGAAGTCCTTGAGCGTCTGCGACCGTTTCGTCCAGGCCTTGCGCGTTGAGGAGCGGTGGCGTCGGTGGGTGGTTTTGTTGTGCACAGCGGAGCCTGTAACGATGTGCTTACATCTTTGCACAACCGGGGAGTCGACGGATTTTTTCGTCGAGGAAAGTGCAGTCGTCGCGCTGTCACGGCTGGCCTTGCTTGGCCCTGCGTTTGGGCGCGCCGAACCGCGTCTCGTCCCAGCGTCGCGACACCATCACCCCGTTGCGCAGCCGCCAGAAGCGCGGCTGCCGGCGACGTGCGCCTTCGCTGTGCCAGAGGATCGAGGTGATGCATTCGCCCAGCGGCAGCTCGACGATGCGGTGGATGCTGCGCGCGCCCACGCGGTGCGATGTGCCGGCTTGCCGATGCACGAGGCGCGATGTCCAGCCATCCTTGCCGCGGCGCCACACTTCCTCGATGTACCCGCCCGCCAGGATCGTCGTCGTGAAGGCGAAGGGGTGGTCGTGGGGGTCGCCCACGTCCGGGCCGGTGAAGTGGTGCAGTGTCAGCGGCAGTTTGCCCACGGCCAGGTGCAGCTTGGTGAACTGGTCGCTCATGCGCTCGGTGGTGATCATGGGTGGCTTTCGGTGCTTGGTCGCGCGCAGCTGGCTGCCGTCCGATGTCCAGCCGATCGGCCAAGAAAAAAGCACCTAGCGATTCCTCGCTAAGTGCTTTTTTCCTGAACGAAATGGGTGGTGGGCCCTGAGTGACTCGAACACTCGACCTACGGATTAAGAGTCCGCTGCTCTACCAACTGAGCTAAGAGCCCATTTCGAAACCGTTGCCGGTTTCTGCGCCTGGACACTCTGGAAACGCGTTTGCTGTGAGCTGCGAACCACCGTGCCGGCAAGCCTCGCATTATGCAACGAAAAGGCAACAAGCTGCAAGGGGTGACGCAATTCGCTAATTTCGCCGGCATGCGGTGATCATCTGGCCCGGGCCGATCGCAGCCCAACGCCGCCCTCCAGGCAGCGTGAAAAGCGGGGCATGACCGTCGCCGCATGCTCCTGCCGGTCCGGTGTTTCTACAATCCCCGCATGCTTCCACACCCCTCGCAGGACGGCCTGTTCGCAGCGCCGCCCGCCCCCGGGGCGACAGCTTCCGCACCGCTGCTCGCCAACCTCAACCCTGAACAACTCGCCGCGGTCACCCTGCCGGTCGGCCATGCGCTGATATTGGCCGGCGCAGGCTCGGGCAAGACCCGGGTACTGACCACCCGTATCGCCTGGCTGCTGCAGACCGGGCAGGTGTCCTCGGGCGGCATCCTAGCGGTGACCTTCACCAACAAGGCGGCCAAGGAGATGCAGGCCCGCCTGCAGGCAATGCTGCCGGTGAACACCCGCGGCATGTGGATCGGCACCTTCCACGGCCTGTGCAACCGGCTGCTGCGGGCGCACTACAAGATGGTGAACCTGCCGCAGAGTTTCCAGATCCTGGACACCCAGGACATGCTCTCGGCCGTCAAGCGGCTCATGAAGGAGCACAAGGTCGACGACGAGCGTTTTCCGCCCAAGCAGGTGCAGTACTTCATCAGCGGCGCCAAGGAAGACGGCCACCGGCCCGGCGACATCGAGGCGCGCAGCGAGGACGACCGCAAGAAGATCGAGCTCTACCAGCTGTACGAAGAGCAGTGCCAGCGCGAGGGCGTGGTCGATTTCGGCGAGCTGATGCTGCGCAGCTACGAGCTGCTGCGCGACCACGACGCGGTGCGGGAGCACTACCAGCAGCGCTTCCGGCACATCCTGGTCGACGAATTCCAGGACACCAACCGCCTGCAGTACGCCTGGCTCAAGCAGCTCGCCGGCGACCGCAGCAGCGTGCTGGCGGTGGGCGACGACGACCAGAGCATCTATGCGTTCCGCGGTGCCAACGTGGGCAACATGGCGGATTTCGTGCGCGAGTTCGATGTGCAGCACCAGATCAAGCTGGAGCAGAACTACCGCAGTTTCAGCAACATCCTCGATTCGGCCAACCACCTGATCAGCCACAACAGCCGGCGCCTGGGCAAGAACCTGCGCACCGACCAGGGTCCCGGCGAGCCGGTGCGGGTGTACGAATCGACCAGCGATTTCGGCGAGGCGCAGTGGATCGTCGACGAGATCCGCCAGCTGGTGCGCGACGGCATCGTGCGCAAGGAAATCGCCATCCTCTACCGCAGCAATGCGCAGAGCCGGGTGATCGAGACGGCGCTGTTCAACGCCGCGGTGCCCTACCGGGTGTACGGCGGCCTGCGCTTCTTCGAGCGCGCCGAAATCAAGCATGCGCTGGCGTATCTGCGCCTGATCGAGAACCCGAACGACGACACCAGCTTCATGCGGGTGGTGAACTTCCCGCCGCGCGGCATCGGTGCGCGCAGCATCGAGCAGCTGCAGGACGCCGCACGCTCGATGGGCTGTTCGCTGCACGACGCGGTGTCGGCCATCAAGGGCAAGGCCGGCACCAACCTGGGCGGCTTCGTGGCGCTGGTCGACGTGATGCGCGAGCAGACCCAGGGCCAGCCGCTGCGCGCGGTGATCGAGCAGGTGCTCGATGCGAGCGGGCTGAAGGACCACTACCGCACCGAGCGCGAAGGCGCCGACCGGGTGGAGAACCTGGAGGAACTGGTGAACGCGGCCGAAAGCTTCGTCACCATCGAAGGCTTCGGCCGGGAAGCCGACGGCTTGCCGTCGCAGTCGCCGGTGAGCCAGGGGCTCGACCCGTCGGTGCCGGTGCTCGACGAGCCGCTGGATGCCGGCCTGCCGGCCCCCGACGCGGAGACCGGCGAAACCCAGAGCCCGCTGGTGGCGTTCCTCACCCACGCGGCACTGGAGGCGGGCGACAACCAGGCCCAGGCCGGCCAGGACGCGGTGCAGCTGATGACGGTGCACGCTTCCAAGGGGCTGGAATTCGACTGCGTGTTCATCGGCGGCATGGAGGAAGGCCTGTTCCCGCACGAGAACTCGATGAATGACCGCGACGGCCTGGAGGAGGAGCGCCGCCTGATGTATGTCGCGATCACCCGCGCCCGCCAGCGCCTGTACCTGAGCCATTCGCAGACGCGCATGCTGCACGGCCAGACCCGCTACCACGTCAAGA
>JAKONS010000329.1 GCA_022701845.1 Burkholderiaceae bacterium | reverse complement strand
CGCCGCCGCGGCCAGGTCTTCCAGCGCGGTGCCGACCGACTTGAAGACGGTGCGCGACCGGTCGCCCGCAGCTCGGCTCGCCACCCGGCCCGGCACCTCGCCGCGGGCCAGCTGCGCCAGGTCGCCGCGCACGTCGCCTGCCGCGAAAACACCGCGCGACATCGGGCCCAACAGTTCGCCGCTCTTCTGCAGCGCCTCGGCGGTGTCGACATACAGCGCGCAGCCGGAGAAGCAGTCATCGTCGGCTTCGCGCATGGCGGGAGTGAAGCTGCCGATCAGGTCGAGATGGCTGCCGGGGCGCAGCCATTGCCCGCGAATCAGCGGCTCGGTGGCCAGCGTGGCGCAGGTGATCACGTCTGCAGCGCGCACCGCGGTTTCCAGGTCGGTCGCCACCTCGGCCGCGATGCCGCTCGCCGCCAGCCGCTGCACCAGCGCCGCGGCATGCGCGGTCTGGCGATCCCACACCAGCACGGTGCGGATCGGCAGCACCGCACGGTAGGCCTCGGCCACCAGGCTGCCGACCCGGCCGCAGCCGACGACCAGCTGCGTGGCGGCATCGGGCGCCGCCAGCCAGGAGGCGGCCAGGGCCGAAGCGGCCGCGGTGCGGCGCGAGGTGATCTCGTTGCCGTCGAGCATCGCCGTCGGCTCGCCGGTGGTGGCGTCGTAGAGGATGTAGGTGGAGAACAGGCCCGGCACCCGGTGCCCGTCGGCCGCGGCGATCTCGGCGTTGCCGGCATACACGTTCACCGTCTTGATGCCCAGCCAGCCGCCCGGCTGCCAGGCCGGCATGATCAGCGAGACGCCGCCGCCGCGCGGGCCGTCGATGGTGTGCACATGCCGGGGTGGCACCTGGCACCCGTCGCGGAACATGTCGCGCAGGGCCGGAATCAGGCGATCGAAGGACAGGCTCGCACGGGTGGCGTCGGCATCGAAAAACTTCACACGGAAACCTCGTTCAAAGAAAGTTGGGTGCCACGTAGGTGAGCGTGCGGCCGAGCGCCCACAGCATGAACAGCACCAGCGGCAGATGCACCAGCAACTGCAGGAAGGTGAAGCCGATGATGTCGCGCCCCTTCAGGCCCAGCACGCCCAGGATCGGCAGCATCCAGAACGGGTTGATCAGGTTCGGCAGCGCCTCGGCCGCGTTGTAGACCTGCACCGCCCAGCCGAGATGCACCTTCAGTTCGTTGGCCGCCTTCATCACATAGGGCGCCTCGATGATCCACTTGCCGCCGCCCGACGGGATGAAGAAACCCAGCACCGCCGAGTAGGCGCCCATCACCACCGCGAAGGTGTCGACATTGGAGATGCTGACGAAGGCGTTCGCCACCCGGTCCGACAGGCTGATGCCGCCGACGCCCTTGGCCATGGTCATGATCGCCGCGACCGAGCCGTAGAGCGGGAACTGGATGATCACCGAGGCGGTGGCCGGCACCGATCGGTAGGCCGCGTCGAGAAAGCTGCGCGGCCGCCAGTGCAGCAGCATGCCCAGCATCAGGAACAGCAGGTTGTAGGTGTTGAGGTTCGAGATCGCGACGATCGGATCCTTCGCGGTGAATTCCTGGAACAGCCAGGCGAAGCCCAGGGCGCAGACCAGCAGCGTGATCAGCGGGCTCTGCTCCAGCCATTCGCCGGGCCGGCGCTTGTCGTGCGCGGGCGGCGCCGACACCGTCTCGGCCAGGTCGATGCCCAGGTCGCGCGCGGTCACCGCGCTCTTGTCGCCCGGCGCCGACCACAGCGCGATCGCGGTCGACACCACGATCAGCACCCCGGCCATCGCCATCGACTGCCAGAGAAAGATGGTGTCGCTGAATGGGATCACGCCCGTGATGGCGTAGACGCTTTTAGGCAAGGAGCCGGCGTTGGCCTGCAGCTGCGCCGCCGCCGAACTCAGGCCCAGCGCCCACACCGCGCCGATGCCCAGATAGGCGGCGGCACCGGCGGCGCGGTAATCCATGCGCAGATCGCCGCGGCGCGCCAGCGCCCGCACGATGAGCGCGCTGCCGATCATGCTGATGCCCCAGTTGAACAGCGACAGCACCATGCTGATCAGCGCCACCATCGCCACCGCGCCGCGGCCGGTCGAGGGCAGCGTGGCGATGCGCTCGATGGCGCGCGAGGCCAGCGGCGAGGTGGCCACCACATAGCCGCCCACCGCCACCAGCACCATCTGCAGCGAGAACACGATCAGGCTCCAGAAACCGTCGCCGAAGGCCTTGGCCACGCTCATCACCGGCGCGCCGTTGACCATCGCGGCCACCGCCACCACCACCACGGCCAAAGCGGCGAATACATAGGCGTCGGGAAACCATTTCTCGGCCCAGGCGGTGAAGCGCAGGCCCAGGCGGGCCAGCACGGTTTCGCCCGGATCGGGCAGCGCAGACGGCGCGGCACCGGCGCGGCCGGACCTGTCGGAGCCGGAAATGGTGGGTGGGCGCGGCGCTGGCGACATGGCGTGATTCCTTGGTATTTCGGGCGGGTGGGATTCGGTCCGACGAGTGAGAAACGGACGGCGCGGCGAATCTTAGGGACGAGTATCTCCAGGAGAAAATATAACTTTTAAATAAACCGGTATAGTCTGCAACTATGCATTTAAATAGCGCATAGAGCCGTGTTTTCCCGGGTTTACTCCACCACCGTGGTGCGTTAGTGCCGATTTTGGTGCGGCATGCGGCTCGCGTGCGGCAATACCGTCTGGATATTCATGAATAATGCGTCGACATCCCTGCCGATAACGCTCCGGCAATTGACCTATTTCGTCGCGGCTGCCGAAACGCTGCAGATATCGCGCGCCGCGGCGCGCTGCTTCGTCAGCCAGCCGTCGCTCACCATCGCCATCCGCAACCTCGAGGATTATCTCGGGGTGAAACTGTTCACCCGCCACCCCGACGGGCTGCGCCTCACGCCGCAGGGAGAATCGTTTCTGCGCCATACCGAGCATGTGCTCGACACGATCTCGGTGGCGGTCGACGAAGCCCGCACCGGTTCGTCATCCGCGGTGGGCCGGGTCACCATTCCGGTGACAGACACGATTTCCCAATATCTGCTGCCGCGCATTCTCATGCCGATCCGCAATCTGCTGCCCGGCGTCGAACTCGAATTCGTCGAAAGCCAGCGGGAAACCATCGAAGAGAAACTCGACGCCGGCATTTACGATTTCGCGCTGCTGCTGGTGTCGAATCTCACCGTGGCCTCCGGCATTCGCATCGAACGGTTGAACCAGTCGCCGCGCAAGCTGTGGACCGCGATGAATCACCCGCTCACCGGTCGCGCCGAAGTGTCGCTGGAGGACGTCCAGGCGCTGCCTTTCATCCTGCTCGACATGGACGACCATGTGCGCACCGTCGACACCTACTGGAGTCGGTGGGGCCTGCGCCCGAACGTGGTGTTCAAGACCAAATCGATCGAGGCGGTGCGCAGCCTGGTGGCACAGAACGTCGGCGTGACGATTCTCTCGGACATGGTGTTTCGCCCCTGGTCGTACGACGGCGGCCGGATCCACCGCACCAGGATCAGCCAGCCGGTGCCCTCGATGGA
>JAKONS010000294.1 GCA_022701845.1 Burkholderiaceae bacterium | reverse complement strand
GTGGTTATGGCGGCGGTGGCGGTGGATACGGCGGTGGCGGCAGCGGTGGCGGCAACACCGGTGGCGGCGGCTACGGCGGCGGTGGTCGCAGTGGCGGCGGCGGCGGTGGCTACGGCGGTGGAGGCGGCAGCCGCAGCGGTGGTGGCGGCGGTGGCGGCGACGGCGGCTTCCGCAGCCCGTACGGCTCCGGTCCGCGCGGCGGCGGTGGCGGCAACGGCGGTGGCCGTGGCGGCTACGGCGGCGGCGGCGGTGGTTACGGCGGTGGCGGCAGCGGCGGCTACTGATCGGCGGCCCACCCGCCCCCAAAAGAAAAAGGCCCTGCGGGGCCTTTTTTCATGGAGTCGCGCTTAGGTCAGCGTTCCGACTGCCGGTGCTTGCGCGGCCGGCTCGCCAGCAGGCGGTCGAACAGCCAGGCCGGCAGCAGGCGCAGCACCCGCGCCAGCACGCCCATCTGCCAGGGAATGACACGCAACGCGGCACCCGCCTCGATCGCCCCCACCGCCTTGGCGGCGAAGCCCTCGGACGTCATCAGGAACGGCATGCGGTAGCGGTTGCGGCGGGTCAGCGGCGTGTCGACATAGCCCGGGGCGAGCGTCACCACCCGCACCCCGCTGGCGCGCAGCTCGCCGCGCAGGCTTTCGCAATACGCGATGACCGCCGCCTTGCTGCCGCAGTAGGCGCCGTGGCCCGGCAGCCCGCGGATGCCGGCGACGCTGGCGATGCCCACCAGCCGGCCGCTGCCGCGCGCGGCCATCGGCGCGACGAAGGCATGGAAGGTGGCCGCCAGGCCGACCGTGTTCACCGCGAAGGTCTGCGCCAGCACGTCGATGTCCTCGCGCACCGCGGTGTCCACCCCGATGCTGATGCCGGCGCCGGCGATCACCACCGCCGGCATGCCCTGCGCCGCGATGCAGGCCTGCGCGGCGGCGACGATCTCGTCGGGCACCGCCACGTCGGCGCGGTAGCGGGCCCAGCGGCCGCTGTCGAGGCCCTGCTCGGCGGCCCAGGCGTCGATCGCCTCCAGCCGGCGTGCCACCAGCGCCAGCCGCCAGCCGGCCCGGTAGTACTGCAGCGCCAGCGCCTGGCCGATGCCGCTGGAAGCGCCGGTGATGAAGACCAGCGGTGCGTCCGCCCGGTGGATGGCGGCGACGGCGGTGGGGGCGTGGGTCATCGGGCCGCCTGTCGGGGTTGCAGCTGGCCGTGCACCCGGCCGCGCAGCACCATCACCTGCTGCACGTTGTCGTAGTCCATCGCGTCGCCGGTGAAGGTGTCGGCGCCGCGGGTGAGCGTCACCGGCCGGTCGGAGCGCACCCGCTCGGTGTTGGTGTAGGCATGCAGGAATTCGCCGCGGAACTGCATGCGCGGCACCGCCTGGCCGGAGCGGCCGGTCATCGGTTCTCGGGTGACGATCGCATTGCCGATCAGCTGCACCTCGGAGCCGTCGCCGTTCGACAGCGCCCGGTCGGCGGTGGACACGGTGACCGCGCCGGTTTCGCTGATGGCGCGGATGCGGGGCTTGTCGATCTCGAGGGTGTCGGTGTCGGGATAGTGGCGGCCCTCGACGCCGAAGATCTCGCGCTGCAGCCGGCCGCTCTGGTCGAAGGTGCGCACCGCGAAGTCGCGCATGAAATAGTCGGCCTCGTGGCGCGGCGGCGGCGCGGCGACCGGCGTTTCGACGGTGGGCGCGTTGCGTACCAGCCAGTAGCTGCCGAGCGCCAGCACGCCCATGATCAGGATCGGGAAGTAGATCGACAGCCGGTCGACCGCGCCGCGCGCCAGGGCGATCGTGCTGCGGCGCGGCGCAGCTTGCTTCGCGGCCGATCCGGGGAGCACGGCAGCGCCGCCGGTCGGCTTCATCCGGCGAAGGCCTGCAGCAGCGCGTCGTAGCGGCCGCTGGCGCCCAGCAGCAGATCGCAGCATTCGCGCACCGCGCCGTGGCCGGCCGGCGCGGCGGTGACATGGTGCGCCACCGCCAGCACCTCGGCATGCGCGGTGGCCGGAGCGCAGGCGAAGGCGGCGCGGCGCAGCAGCGGCAGGTCGGGCCAGTCGTCGCCCATGGCGGCGGCCTGGTGCCAGCCGAGCCCGAGCGCCGCCAGCGTGGCCTCGGCGGCGGGTCGCTTGTCCTCGGTGCCGAAATGCACATGCTCGATGCCCAGCGCGGTGAGTCGGGCGCGCAGCGGCCGCGAATCGCGCCCGGTGACCACCGCCGGCGTGATGCCCGCGCGCTGCAGCAGCTTCAGCCCGTGCCCGTCGAGCGTGTTGAAGCGCTTGATCTGCTCGCCGCCCACCCGGGGGTCGTCCTCCGGGTATTCCGCGAAATACAGCCCGCCGTCGGTCAGCACCCCGTCGACGTCGAAGAACGCCACCCGCACCTCCTGCGCCCGCAGCAACAGTTCGGGCGCCCAGCGCTGCACAGGATCCAGCGGCGGCAAACCCGCAGCATTATTCGATTCCATCGGTCTTCTTCTTCTTTCAGTGAACGCCGCCGGACCGGCTTCGCCGGACGGCCAGCGTTGCCCCCGGGACGGGGGGGCGCGTCCACACGCAGTGGGAAAGCGTGGGGGTCATACCACTTTGGCGCGCATGAGCTCGCCGATGTGCACCACGCCCAGCAGCGGGCCGTCCGGCTCGGCCACCAGCAGCGCGGTGATCCGGTGCTGCTCCATCCGCTCGGCCGCGTCGGCGGCCAGCGCGGTGGGCGCGATGGTGCGCGGGTTCGGCCGCATGACGTCGGCCGCGCTCAGGGCGCGCAGGTCGGCGCCGGTCTCCACCAGGCGGCGCAGGTCGCCGTCGGTGAACACGCCCAGCAGGCGCTGGCCGGCATCGACCACCGCGGCCGCGCCGAGGCCCTTGGCGCTCATCTCGTGCATCAGTTCGGCGAAGGTGGCGTCGGGGCCGACGGCGGGCACCGCGGCGCCGGTCGACATCACGTCCTCGACATGCGTCAGCAGGCGCCGGCCGAGCGCGCCGCCGGGATGCGAGCGGGCGAAATCTTCGGCGCGGAAGCCGCGCGCGTCGAGCAGGGCGACGGCCAGCGCGTCGCCGAGCGCCATCTGCGCGGTGGTGCTGGCGGTGGGGGCCAGCTGCAGCGGACAGGCTTCCTGCTCGACGCCGCTGTCGAGCAGGATGTCGGCATGCCGGGCGAGCGAGGATTTCGGGTTGCCGGTCATGGCGATCAGCGGCGCGCCGATGCGGCGCACCAGCGGCAGCAGCACCGTCAATTCGGCCACCTCGCCGCTGTTGGACAGCGCCAGCACCACGTCGGCCGCGGTGATCATGCCGAGGTCGCCGTGGCTGGCCTCGGCCGGGTGCACGAACATCGCCGGCGTGCCGGTCGAGGCCAGGGTGGCGGCGATCTTGCGCGCCACATGGCCGCTCTTGCCCATGCCCATCACCACGGTGCGGCCGCGGCATTCGAGGATGGTGCGCAGCGCCTGCACGAAACGGTCGTCGAGCCGGGCCTTCAGGCCGAGGATGCCGGCGGCCTCGATGTCGAGGGTGTGGTGCGCCAGGCGCAGGACTTCGGCGGGGTCGAAGCGGGCGGTCGCGGGCAGGGGCACGTTCATCCGCCGGATTTTATCGACAGGCCCCGCGGCCGGGCGGTGGCGGGGGTTTGCCGCGCGCTAGCATGCGGTGATGTCCTCGCTCGCCCTCACGCTGCTTTTCCTGCTCGCCGCCGTGGTGGGCGTGGTGGCCTGCCGCAGCCTGCGCCTGCCGCCGATGCTGGGCTACCTGGCCGCGGGCGTGCTGATCGGGCCGCACGCCTTCGCGCTGGCCCAGGATTCCGAGGGCGTGCGGCACCTCGGGGAATACGGCGTCGTCTTCCTGATGTTCGTCATCGGCCTGGAATTCAGCCTGCCCAAGCTGCGCGCCATGCGCAAGCACGTGTTCGGCCTGGGTGCGGCGCAGGTGGCGCTGACGATGGCGCTGGCCACCGGCGGCGCGCTGCTCGCCGGCCGGCTGCTGACCGCCTTCGCCGGCCTCGACTGGCGCGCCGCGCTGGCGCTGTCGGGGGCGCTCGCCATGAGCAGCACCGCCATCGTCGTCAAGCTGATGGCCGAGCGCATCGAACTCGAAAGCGAACACGGCAAGCGGGTGATGGGCGTGCTGCTGTTCCAGGATCTGGCGGTGGTGCCGCTGCTGGTGCTGGTGCCGGCCCTGGCGGCGCCGGCCGCGCAGCTGCTGCCGGCGCTGGCCATCGCGATGGTCAAGGCGACGGTGCTGGTCGGCATCCTGCTGGCGGGCGGGCAGCGGGTGATGCGCTGGTGGCTGACGCTGGTGGCGCGGCGGCGCAGCGAGGAGCTGTTCATGCTGAACCTGCTGCTGATCGCGCTCGGCCTGTCGTGGCTCACCGAACTGGCCGGGCTGAGCCTGGCGCTGGGCGCCTTCATTGCCGGCATGCTGGTGTCGGAGACCGAGTTCAAGCACCAGGTCGAGACCGACATCCGCCCGTTCCACGACCTGCTGCTGGGCCTGTTCTTCATCACCGTCGGCATGATGCTCGACTGGCACATCCTGCTCGACCAGTGGGCGCTGGTGCTACTGCTGCTGGCGGTGCCGCTGGGCCTGAAGCTGGTGCTGGTGATGGCCCTGGCGCGCGGCTTCGGCGGCACCACCGGCGTCTCGATGCGCACCGCGCTGTACCTGGCGCAGGCCGGCGAATTCGGCTTCGTGCTGCTGCAGCTCACCCAGGAACACCACCTGATGCCGCCCGAGCTGCTCAACCCGGTGCTGGCGGCGATGGTGCTGTCGATGCTGGCGGCGCCGTTCATCATCCTGTCGTCGAACCGCATCGTGATGAAGCTGGTCGCCAGCGACTGGCTGCAGCAGTCGCTGCAGATGACCACCATCGCCCGCAAGTCGATCAACGCCAACCGCCACGTGATCATCTGCGGCTACGGGCGCTGCGGCCAGAACCTGGCGCGCATGCTCGAGCGCGAGGGCATCGCCTACATCGCCCTCGACCTCGACCCCGACCGGGTGCGGCAGGCCGCGGCGGCGGGCGATTCGGTGGTCTTCGGCGACGCCGCGCGGCTGCAGGCGCTGATGGCCGCCGGCCTGGCGCGGGCCAGCGCGATGGTCATCACCTACCTCGACATGCCTTCTGCGCTGAAGGTGCTCGACCACGTCCGCGCCCACGCGCCGCAGGTGCCGGTGATCGTGCGCACCCAGGACGACCGCGACCTGGAACGCCTACAGAAGGCCGGCGCCACCGAGGTGGTGCCCGAGGCCATCGAGGGCTCGCTGATGCTGGCCAGCCACGCGCTGGCGCTGGTCGGCGTGCCGATGCGGCGGGTGATCCGGGTGGTGCAGGACCAGCGCGACGCCCGCTACGACCTGCTGCGCGGCTATTTCCACGGCGCCGACGACGACGCGCCGCAGGACGGCGACACCGAGCGGCTGGCGCCGTTCACCCTGCCGGCGGGATCGCTCGCCGCCGGCCGGGCCATCGGCGCGCTGGCGCTCGGCACGGTGGGCGTGCGGGTGGTCAGCCTGCGCCGCGCCGACGGCCGGCAGACCGCGCACCAGGCCGACACGGTGGTCGAGGGCGGCGACACGCTGGTGCTCTCGGGCCGGGCCTCGGCGCTGGCGCTGGCCGAAGACCTGCTGTCGCGGCGCTGAGCACCGCGCGGCGGGCCGCGGTAGCCGTCAGGGCAGTACCAGCTGGTCCACCGGCACCGGCCGGCCGAAGAGATAGCCCTGGAACAGCTCGCAGCCGTTGGCCATCAGGTATTCGCGCTGGCCCTCGGTCTCCACGCCCTCGGCCACCACCGTCAGCCCGAAGCTGCGCGCCAGCTGGATGATGGTGCAGGCCACCGCCGCGTCGTGCGGGTCGGTCAGCACGCCGCGCACGAACGACTGGTCGATCTTCAGCTGGTCGAAGGGCAGCCGCTTCAGGTAGCTGAGCGACGAATACCCGGTGCCGAAATCGTCCAGCGACAGCGCCACGCCGCTGCCGCGCAGCGCCGCCATCTTGGCGATGGTGTCCTGCACGTCGTGCAGCAGCAGGCTCTCGGTGATTTCCAGCTTGAGCATCCGCGCCACCGCGCCCTGCCGCTCGACCACCGACAGCACCTGCGCCACGAACTGCGGATGGCGGAATTCGCGCGCGCTGACGTTCACCGAGATCGTCAGCCCGGCGGTGCGCGGATCGCCGGCCCAGAGCGCCAGCTGGCGGCAGGCGGCGGTCAGCACCTGCCGGCCCAGCGGCACGATCAGCCCGGTGCGTTCGGCCACCGGAATGAATTCCGCCGGCGACACCATGCCGCGCTGCGGATGCGGCCAGCGCACCAGCGCCTCGACGCCGGACATGCGGCCCTGGCGGTCCATCACCGGCTGGTAGTAGACGATCAGCGACTCGCGCGCCAGCGCCTGGCGCAGCTCGCTCTCCAGGCGCATGCGGGCGAGTGCCGCCTCCTGCATCGGCGGGTCGAAGAAGCAGAAGGTGTTGCGGCCGGCGGCCTTGGCCTCGTACATCGCCAGGTCGGCCCGCTTGACCAGCTCGTGCGCCGGCAGCTGGTGGTCGGCGAACACCACGATGCCGATGCTCGGCGTGCTGACGACGTCGCCATCGTCCACCGGATAGGGCTTGTCGAGCGTATTGAGCACCGCCTGCGCCAGCGCCTCGGCCTGCGCGGCGGCGGCCACCGGGTCGGCCGGCAGGCCCTGCAGCAGCACCATGAATTCGTCGCCGCCGAAGCGCGCCACCGTGTCGTGCGGGCGCACGCAGCCGCGCAGCCGGCTGGCGACCTGGGTCAGCAGGCGGTCGCCGCCGGCCGGGCCCAGGGTGTCGTTGGCGTCCTTGAAGTTGTCCAGGTCGAGCAGCAGCAGCGCGCCGCAGCGGCCGAGCCGGGAGCTGTCGCCCAGCGCCTGCTCCAGCCGGTCGAGCAGCAGGCGGCGGTTGGGCAGTCCGGTGAGGTCGTCGACGAAGGCCAGCCACTCGACCCGCGCCTCGGCATGCTTGCGGGCGCTGATGTCGCGGCCGACGCCGCGGTAGCCGCGGAACACGCCGTCCTGGAAGATCGGCCGGCCGCTGATGGTCATCCACTGGCTGTCGCCGCCGTCCACCTTCAGCTCCAGCTCCAGGTCGTGGAACTGCTGGTGCGATTCGAGCAGCTTGCGGTGCGAGCGCCAGTGGGTTTCGTTGAGGTTGAGGGTCTCCATCTCCCACGGGTGCATGCCGAGCTGCAGCTGCCGGTCGAAGGCGGCCTCGTTGTCGCGCACCGTGCCCTCCACCCGCACCATGCGCAGTTCGGCATCGGTCTCCCAGTACCAGCCCGACGACAGCGCGGTGAGGTCGCGCCAGCGCGCCTCGCTTTCCCGCAGCCGCCCCTGGGTGGTCATGCGCTCGGCCGCGGTGCGGCTGGCCAGCAGCAGCTGGGCCACGGTGCTGACCAGGGGTGCCAGCAGTTCGACCCATTGCGGGCCATAGCCGCCCGGCCGGTTGGCCAGCCCGACGAACGCCACCAGCCGGCCGCCGGCGTGCACCGGCAGGCCGAGGAAGGAGGCGATCGGCGGGTGGCCGTCCGGCAAGCCGGGCAGGGCGCCCGCCGCGGCCGGGTCGTTCAGCACCAAAGCCGCGTCGCCGCGTTGCGCCGCCGCGTGGCCGCCCAGCAGCCGGCGCAGATCGACCGACAGCGCGCCGGCCTCGACCTCGGCGTTGCGGCGGAAGCGGGTCTCGTGGTCCCAGCCGGTGTCGGACATCGCGTGGCAGCGCAGGCGCGCGTTGCCGCCGTCCTCGTCGTCGTCGTCCGCGGCCGCTGCCTGGGCGACGAAACCGTAGCCGCTGTGGCTGAGGGCCATGAAATCGCCCAGCAGCCGGTCGAACGCCAGCGGCTGCGTCGGCGCCGCCATGAACAGCGCATGCGCCTGCGATATCGCCTGCAGCAGGCGGTTCTGGGTCGCCAGCCGGGCGGTGGCCGCATTGCGTTGCGCATCCTGCCGGCGGCGCTGCGCGGCCGCGGCGATGCGGGTGGGCAGGGTGAGCGCGAAATGGTGCCCGGCGTCGTAGACCCAGGAGTCGGTGAAGCCCAGGCGCACCGCGCGCAGCGCCACCACCTCCTGGCCGGCTTCGACGCCGATCAGCAGCGCCGCGTCGCCGGCGTCGCGGCGCAGGTCGAAGGCGGTGCCGTCGGGCAGGCGATGGCGCAGGGCCACCACGTCGAACGCCTGGCGCGCCAGCAGCGCGCGCGCCTGGGCGACCGAGCCCGCCAGTTGCATGCGCCACTGCAGCCGCTGGCGGGTGGCGGTGTCGAGCACGCGCTGCGTTCGGGCGGCTTCGTGGTCGACCAGAAGAACGGAATAGGGCATTGCGACGAGCCGTTACGCCGGCTTACACACGCCGGTTTCTTTTGGTATCAACAACTATTATGCGCGGCGATGGGCGCGCGCTCATCGCCAAACGCACCAAAGCTTCGCAAATCGGCCTGGCAGTATTCCTATCGACATGCCGGGCTATTTGCCGATGCAGAAGCGGGAAAAAATCACGCCCAGCAATTCGTCGGCACCGAACTCGCCGGTGATCGCGTTGAGCGCGTTCTGCGCCAGCCGCAGCTCCTCGGCCAGCAGGTCGAGCGCGCCGTTGCCGAGCGCCAGCCGGCGATCGGCGTCGGCCAGGAAGCCGTCGACCTGCCGCAGCGCCTGCAGATGCCGTTCCCGCGCCAGGTACAGGCCTTCGGGCGCCGACTGCCAGCCGGCGATCTCCAGCAGGCGGCGGCGCAGGGTGTCCAGGCCGGCACCGGTGCGGGCCGACAGCGCGATGGCGTCGCCCGCCAGCACCGGCGGCGCGTCCACCGCGTCGTGCTTGTTCCAGACATGCAGCACCGGCATCGCGCGGCCGCCGAAACGCTCGACCATGGTGCCCGCGATGGCGGCGTCGCCGGCCGCGTAGGCGGCATCGCCGGCGCGGGTGAGGTCGTGCAGGAACAGCACCGCGTCGGCCCCGGCGATCTCGTCCCAGGCGCGGGCGATGCCGATGCGCTCGACCGCGTCGTCGCTGTCGCGCAGCCCGGCGGTATCCACCACATGCAGCGGCACGCCCTCGATCTGGATGGTCTGCGCGACCTTGTCGCGGGTGGTGCCGGCCACCGGCGTCACGATGGCCAGTTCGGCCCCCGCCAGCGCGTTCAGCAGCGACGACTTGCCGGCGTTGGGCTGGCCGGCGATCACCACGGTGAGGCCTTCGCGCAGCAACGCACCCTGGCGCGCCCGCTGGCGCACCGTGTCGAGCCGGCCGCGCAGCCGGTCGAGCTGGCCCTGGGCGTCGGCCTGCTGCAGGAAGTCGATCTCTTCCTCGGGGAAATCCAGAGTCGCCTCGACCAGCATGCGCAGATGCACCAGCGCGTCGCGCAGGCCGGCGATCTCGGCCGAGAACGCCCCCGACAGCGATCGCCCGGCGCTGCGGGCCGCGGCCTCGGTGCTGGCGTCGATCAGGTCGGCCACCGCCTCGGCCTGCGCCAGGTCGAGCTTGTCGTTGAGAAACGCGCGCTCGGTGAATTCCCCCGGCCGCGCCAGCCGCAAGCGCGCCAGCGCGCCGCCGCCGGCCGTCGTCGCTGCGGTCGCCGCCGCTGCTTCCAGGCAACGCGCCAGCAGCAGCTGCAGCACCACTGGCCCGCCGTGGCCCTGCAGCTCCAGCACATGCTCGCCGGTATACGAATGCGGCGCCGGAAACCGCAGCGCCAGCCCGTGGTCGATCGGCTGCCCGTCGCCGTCGCGGAACGGCACATAGCAGGCCTCCCGCGCCGGCAACGCCCGCCCGCACAGGGCCAGCGCCAGCGGCGCCAGATCGACCGCACTGCTGATCCGCACGATGCCCACGCCCCCGCGTCCGGGTGCAGTGGCGATGGCGGCGATGGGGTCGTGGCGGTCGGCGGACATAGACGGCGATTGTCGCCACGGAAACGAAAAACGCCGCCCCGATCAAGCCGGAGCGGCGTTCAGCGACAGCAAGCGCGCCGTCACCCCCTCGAAAACCCACCCAACTCCACAGCGCCGCATTTCCGAGGGCTGCCGCGCCCGGCCGCCCGAAGCGGCCAGCCGCCCCCGGCAGGGGGTAGGCGGCTACACGCAGTGAGCAAGCCTGGGGGCGAGCCTACTTATTGACGCCGAGGCGCTTGTTGATCAGGTACTGCTGGCTGATCGACAGGATGTTGTTGGTCAGCCAGTACAGCACCAGGCCGGCCGGGAAGAAGAAGAACATCACGCTGAAGGCCAGCGGCATGATCCACATCAGCTTGGCCTGCACCGGGTCCGGCGGCGTCGGGTTCAGCATCGTCTGCAGCAGCGAGGTAGCGGTCATCAGCAGCGGCAGGATGAAATACGGATCGGGCGTCGACAGGTCGGTGATCCACAGGATCCAGGGCGCGCCGCGCATCTCCACGCTCGACAGCAGCACCCAGTACAGCGAGATGAACACCGGAATCTGGATCATGATCGGGAAGCAGCCACCCATCGGGTTGACCTTTTCCTCGCGGTAGATCCGCATCATTTCCTTCTGCATCTCCTGCGGCTTGTCCTTCAGCCGCTCGCGCATCGCCTGGATCTTGGGGTTCAGCGCCTTCATCTTGGCCATGCTGGCGTAGGCCTTGGCGTTGAGCCAGTAGAACGCCGCCTTCAGCAGCACCACCAGCGCCACGATCGACCAGCCCCAGTTGTGCAGGAAGCCGTGCAGCTTGTCGAGCAGCCAGTACAGCGGCTTGGCCAGGATGGTCAGCCAGCCGTAGTCCTTCACCAGCTCCAGGCCGGGCGTCAGGGCTTCCAGGCGCTTTTCTTCCTGCGGGCCGGCGAACAGCGTGGCGTCGACGGTTTTCGAGGCGCCCGGCGCCAGGGTGCCCAGCGAGGTGATCATGCCGACGGCGTACAGGTTGTTGTCGACCTTGCGCATGAACAGGTCGCGCTCGATGCCGTCGCCCAGTAGCCAGGCGGTGGCGAAGTAGTGCTGCACCATCGCCACGTAGCCGGTGGCCGAGTGCTTCTCGATGTCGACCTTGTTTTCTTCGATCTTCTTGAACTCGACCTTCTGGTACTTCTTCTCGGCGGTGTAGATGGCCGGGCCGGTGAAGGTCGAATAGAACGAGGGCA
>JAKONS010000293.1 GCA_022701845.1 Burkholderiaceae bacterium | reverse complement strand
TGCCGCCGGGCGCGAAGCCCTGGTAGATCTTCAGCGGGCGTTCCGGCCAGGCCTGGGCCCGGGCGGGCGCGGCCAGGGCCAGGCCGGCGCCGGCGCCGAGCGCCGCGAGCAGTTGTCTTCTGTGCATTTTTTGTCTCCGTTTGGCGGCGCGGGGCACTTTCGCTGCGAGGTCGTCCGGTGCCGGCGTGGCCGTCTTCCGTCTCTCGTCCCTTACCGGGCTGCGACCGCTTCCGCAGCGGCCTGGGTCCGGACAGGCGCGCGCGCCGGCGGCTGCTGGGCCACCACCGGGTTGACCAGGGTGCCGATGCCCTCGATCTCCACTTCCACCGTGTCGCCGTCCTGCATGAATTCCGGCGGCTTCTTGCTCCAGCCCACGCCGGCCGGGGTGCCGGTGGCGATCACATCGCCGGGTGCCAGGGTGAAGATGGTCGAGGCATAGGCGATCAGCGTTGGGATCGAGAAGATCAGGTGGCTGGTGTCGCTCGACTGCACCTGCCGGCCGTTGAGGCGGGTCTGCAGCTTCAGCACCCGGCCGGGTGCGATCTCGTCGGCGGTCACCATCCAGGGGCCGAAGCCGCCGGTCTGCTCGAAGTTCTTGCCCGAGGCGATCTGCTTGGCGTGGAACTGCCACTCCCGCACGCTGGCGTCGTTGTAGACGCTGTAGCCGGCGACATGGCGCCAGGCGTCGGCCTCGGCGATGTCGCGCCCGCCCTCGCCGATGATCACCGCCAGCTCGCCCTCCCAGTCCAGCGAATCCGACACGTGCGGCTTGACGATCGGCCCCAGGTGCGGCGTCTGCGAGCGCCATACCCGCAAGAAGATCGGCGGCTGCTCCGATAGTTCGCGGTGCATGCCGGCGGCCAGCACCTCCTGGTGGTGGTCGAGGTAGTTGCGTACCGCGCAGATGATCTTCTCGGGCCGTGGAATCGGCGGCAGATAGACGATGTCCCGCAGCGACGCCTCGGCCGCCAGGCCGGCCGCCAGGGCGTCGCGCCGGGCAAAGGCCGGGCTGCCGACGAATTCCGCCAGGCTGGCGCAACCGCTGCGTTCGGCCAGGCCGGCCACGCCGTCGCCGATCACGACGCCCCAGGTTTCGCGGCCCTGGTGCCGGTAGGAGATGAGTTTCATGGATGCCTTTTGACTGCAGCGCGACACCGTGTCCGCCGTTGCGTCGCATTTTTATGCACAGAATTATTTAATGTGCATAGAGTTATCCACTACGCAGAAATTTTAGGCTTGGCTGCTACTATCGCGCCCGAGATGACACCCACTGCACCACCCGAAGACGCCGCCGCGGAAACGGCTTTGCCCCTGGCCGAACAGGCATTCCGCCGGCTGCGCCGGTCGATCGTCATGTGCGAGTTCCCGCCCGGCCAGCGCCTGCGGGTGGAGGAGTTGAGCCGCACACTCGCCATCAGCAGCAGTCCGCTGCGCGAGGCGCTCAGCCGGCTGGTGGAGCAGGGCCTGGTGCAGGCCTTCGAGAACCGCGGCTTCCATGTGGCGCCGCTCACCGTCGAGGGCATCGCCGACCTGACCCGGGTGCGCCTGCTGGTGGAAAGCGAAGCCCTGCGCGACGCGATGCTGCGCGGCGACGACGCCTGGGAGGCCCGGGTGGTGGCCGCGGCGCACGGGCTGGGCCTGGTGGAACAGCGCCTGGGCGACCAGGCGCCGCTGCTCGACGCCTCCTGGTCGGGCCGGCACCGCGACTACCACCTGGCGCTGTACGGCGGCAGCGGTTCGGCGATGCTGCGCAACCTGGTGCAGGTGCTGTTCGACAACGCCGAGCGCTATCGGCAGTTCTCGGCACGCCACCGCACCGTGCGGCGCGCGAAGAATGCCGAGCACCAGGACCTGATGGCCGCGGTGCTGCGCCGCGATGCCGACACCGCCGTCGGGCTGCTGCACCAGCACATCAGCGGCACCGAGCGCAACGTGGTCGACGCGCTGCTGTCGATGGCGCCGGGTACCCGGCAGTAGGCAAGCGCCGCCGGCATCGGGCCGGGGCATCGAAGCGCAGGCGGCCGCACGGCGTTATCGTCGGTGCCCCGCGCCAGGCCTGCGCCATCGCACTCCCAGGAACGTATCCCATGACCCCGTCCAGCCCTTCCCTCCTGCGACAGCTCTGGGAGGCCCTCGGCGGCGACGCCGGCGTGGCCGATGCCGTGTCCTTCGCCGGCACCGGCGCGCTGCCCTCGGCCTTCCACGTCACCGATCTCGCCGCCGCCTCGATGGCCGCCGCCGGGCTGGCGATCGCCGAATTGCAGGCCCGGGGCCAGGGCCGCGAGGGTGCCGCACCGGTGGCGGTCGACCGCCGGCTGGCCTCGTTCTGGTTCGCCACCTCGCTGCGCCCGATCGGCTGGACCCTGCCGCCGCAGTGGGACAGCGTCGCCGGCGACTACCCGGTGCAGGACGGCTGGGTGCGGCTGCACACCAACGCGCCGCACCACCGCGCCGCTGCCGAGCGGGTGCTGGGCGTGCAGGCCGACCGGGCCGGCATGGCCGCCGCGGTGGCCGGCTGGACCAAAGAGGCGCTGGAAAGCGCGGTGGTGGCCGCGGGCGGCTGCGCCGGCGCGATGCGCACCCAGGACGAATGGGCACGACATCCGCAGGGCCAGGCGGTGGCCGGCGAGCCCCTGGTGCAGCGCACCGACAACGCCGCCGCCCACCGCCACGGCTGGCAGCCCGGCACCGACCGGCCCCTGGCCGGCCTGCGGGTGCTCGACCTGACCCGGGTGCTGGCCGGCCCGATCGGCAGCCGCTTCCTGGCCGGCTACGGCGCCGAGGTGCTGCGCCTCGACCCGCCCGGCTGGGACGAGCCCGGCACCGTGCCCGAGGTGACGCTGGGCAAGCGCTGCGCCCGGCTCGACCTGAAGACGCCGGAAGGCCGCGCAATCTTCTAGAACCTGCTGGCCGGCGCCGACGTGCTGCTGCACGGCCTGCGCGGCGATGCGATGGAGCGCCTCGGTCTCGGCCTGGCCTGGCGGCGCGCGGTGGCACCCGGGCTGGTGGAGGTCTGCCACGACGCCTACGGCTGGACCGGCCCCTGGGCGCTGCGGCGCGGCTTCGACAGCATCGTGCAGATGAGCAGCGGCATCGCCCACACCGGCATGCTGGCGGCCGGCGCGCAGAAACCGACGCCGCTGCCGGTGCAGGCGCTCGACCATGCCACCGGCTACCTGGTGGCGGCCGCCGCGGTGCGCGGTCTGACCCGGCGGCTGGTGGGCGGCAACGGCTCCGAGTCGCGGCTGTCGCTGGCGCGCACCGCACGCTTCCTGGCCGACCAGGGCGCCGCACCCGCCGCGCCCGCCCCGGCCCCGGAAACCCCCGCCGACCAGGCCGAGGCGATCGAGGCGACCGACTGGGGCGACGCCCGCCGCCTCGCCTGGCCGATCGCGGTGGCGGGCGCCCCGGTGCGCTGGGACCTGCCGGCGCGCCGGCTGGGGTTCGCGCCGCCGCGCTGGACCTGAACGCGCACCGGCCGTTTCGGCGGACTTCTCCTAGAACCCGAACAC
>JAKONS010000290.1 GCA_022701845.1 Burkholderiaceae bacterium | reverse complement strand
AGCCGACCTCGCGCCTGGACCCGATCACCCAGCGCGAGGGCTTCTCGGTGCTGATCGACGCCCTGGAGGACACCGGCGCGGCCCTGATGCTGGTGACGCACGACGAGGACATCGCGCGCGCCGTCGGGCAGCGGTTCCTGCGGATGGGCGGTTAGGACGGCCGCATGGCGATGTCCCTGGACGGGACCATCGCCATCGGCTCACTGGCAGCTGAAATTGCCCGCGTCGGTGGTGGCGCCGCTGCCCTTGTAGACCGCGGCCTTCGGATAAGCGCACAGCGGCCGGGTGGCGACGACCGCGCCGGCCTGCACCTGCGAGGCGACGACGGTGGCGGGGGCGCTGTCGGTTTCGACCCATTTGTCGAGCGCCATCAGCAGGTCGTTGGCGGCCGAGGGGTTCGGTGCCTGGAGGCCGCCGTTGCCGAAGACCACCGGGCCGGTGCCGCCGGACACATGGCCCATGCCCGGCGCCAGGAAGAGGCGGAAGAAGCCGTCGATGTTCTGCTGCGAGCCCTGGGCGGTGCGCACCTTCTCGTAGTAGGCGATCGTGTCGTTGGCATTGACGACCGGGTCGATCCAGCCCTGGAAGGTGATCAGCTTGCCGCCGCGCGCCTTGAATGCGCTCAGGTCGGTGCTGTTCTGGTCGACCAGCGGTCCGACCTTGGCGAGCGAGAAGCTCATGTCGCGGTCGAAGTCGAAGGTCCACCAGTTCCACTGCGGGTTGTCGTACACCCACAAGGCCCAGAAGTCGGACCGGGTGGGCGCGGTGCCGCCCCAGTACGAGGACCAGCCCGACTCGGATCCGACGACCGGGCCCGGATAGATCTGCGCCGCGGTGCGCGGATTCTTCGGGCCGGCATAGATCTTCCGGGCCGCCGCGATCTGGTCGGCGGTGAGGCAGGTGGCCGCATCGGCACCGGGGCACAGCAGGCTGTCGAGGTTGAACTGCGCGCTGGTGCAGGCACGCGGATCGGCCAGCACGCCGTCGGCGACGCCGTCGATCGCATCGCATGCCGCGATGGCCGACCGGGTGATCAACGCGGCCTTGGCCGAGGTGAGGACCAGGGTGTTGGTGTTCGGGACGCGATTCGACAGGTAACGCCACAGGAACTCGGCATTCAGCGCGGTGCGGTTGTTGCCGGGGGCGCCGGCGATGACGCCGTCGAAATCCTGCGGATAGCGCTGGATCTCGGCATAGGCCTGGTGGCCGCCGGTGGAGGCGCCGTAGTAGTACGCGCGCTTGGCGGCGGTGCCCTGCAGCTGGGCGACGATCTGTTTGCCGGGCACGGTGATCGCGTTGATCGACCGGGTGCCCCAGTCGCGGATCTTCTCCGGATGGCCCACGCCGAAGAACATGTCGTTGCCGTCGGCCGACTGGTGGCCGGTATCGCCGCCGAGCGTGGCATAGCCCTGGCGCATCGCATAGGCCATGTCGCCATAGCTCAGCGCCGGGCTGTAGCCGCCGTTGCCGGTGGCCACCAGCTTCTGGTTCCAGTTGTCCCGGGGCACCCACACCTCGAAGTTGATCAGCGAGTCGCTGGTGGGCGTGGCCTGGGCCTTGACCAGGCAGAAGGCCGGCAGGTTGGCGATCGCCGAATTCGAGCCGGCGGGCTTGTAGGCGTTGGCTTCCACCATCGTCGCCGACAGCACCTTCGCATCGACCAGAGCGGTGGCGGCGAAGGTGGAGGGGTCGCACGCCTTGGCGGCCACCGGGGTGGGCGTGGTCGGCGTCGTCGGCGTGGTGGTGGTGGGCGACGTGGGGGTGATGGGTGTCGTCGGCGTGGTGGGGGTGGTGGGGCTGGTCGGCGTGGAGGCGACAACGCTGTTGCCTCCCCCTCCGCAGGCAGCCAACAGCGCACAGGCGGCAAGCGCGATCACACCGGGACGAAACGTCGAAATCTGCATGGTTGTCTCCATCGTTGATTGAAAGCCGCGGGTGCGCTTCATCGTTGGTGGAGCGATCGTCCCGGGCTGCGTCGTGCCGTGTCCGGCAGCGCGCGATCAATGTAGGACCTGTGCAGTTATTTGGGAAATCGGAAATTCGGATCGATTGATTCGTTCGGCGAGTGAGCCGGCTCAGCGCTTTTTCAGCGCCTCGATCAGCGCGTCGGCCAGCGCGCGGTCGGAGAACGGGTTCTGCCCGGTGATCAGCTCCCGGTCCACCACCACGTTCGGCTTCCACTCGGCGGCGAACTGCATCGCGCCGCCCGCCTGGCGCATCGCCTCGGCCGGGTAGTAGCGCAGCTTGTCGCCGTTGAGCGATCGCTCGAAGGCGGCTTCCTCCGCGTCGGAGAAGATGGTCATGCGGTAGCCGTCGTAGATCCAGTCGGCGGCGGTGGCGGGGCGGCTGCTGACCAGGTCGTTCTGGAAGCCGCGCGGCTGGCGCTGGGCCGACAGCAGGGCGATCGGGCCGTGGCAGATGGCGGCGGTGGGCTTGCCCTCGGCATGGAAGTGGCGCAGCAGCGCGCCGACGTCGGCGCTGTCGGCCAGGTCGATCAGCGGCGCATGGCCGCCGGGGACGAACACCGCCGCATAGCGGCCCAGGCCCGCCTTCAGCACCGCGGGCAGCGCCTGCACCCGGTCGGCGGCGGTCAGGCGGTTGACCACGCCCTCGATGCGTTTCATCTCCGCGGCGTCGCCGCCAAAGTACGTCGGGTCGACCGAGCGCTGGTCGACCTGCGGCCGGTTGCCGCGCGGGGTGACGATGGTGAGCTGGTAGCCGGCCCGCTGCAGCGCGTCGGCGGGCACGCCGAACTCGTTGAGGTAGTAGCCGGTGGACAGGGTCTTGCCCTTCTGCAGCGGCAGCGCGGTGTCGCTGGACAGCAGCACCAGCACCTCGCCTTTGGAAGCGGCGACGGCGGCGGCCGACAGGCTCAGCGCCAGGGTGGCGAGCAGCGTTTTGAGGATGAATGTCATGGCGGAAACTTTCGCAGGGACCGGTGGGTCGTGGGTGGTGGTCGGTGGGTGCTTACACGGGGCCGCAAGGGCCTGGGGCCTACTCTATTCATCGCCACACGATCGATAAACTGGCTGCGATGCACATCTTCGATTACAGGGAGTAATGAATGGCGCGCCAGTTCGAACCGGTGCAGCTCGGCAGCATCGAGCTGTTCTGCAAGGCCGCCGAGCTGGGTGGCTTCACCGCCGCGGCCGAGGTGCTGGGGGTGACGCCCGCGTCGGTCAGCCGCTCCATCGCCCGCCTGGAGGCCCGGCTGGGCGTGCGCCTGTTCACCCGCACCACCCGCAGCGTGCGGCTGACCGCCGACGGCGCGCAGTACCGGGCGCAGTGCCAGCAGGCGCTCGAGCAGATCGCCGAGGCCGAACGCGCCCTCACCGGCCGGCAGAGCGAGCCGCGCGGCGTGGTGCGGCTGAGCGTCGGCACGGTGTACGGCCACCACCGGGTGGCGCCGTCTCTGCCGGCCTTCATGGCGGCGTTTCCGGGCGTCGAGGTCGAGCTCAACGTCTCCAACCGCAATATCGATTTCGTCGAGGACGGCTACGACCTCGCCATCCGCCTCGGCGAGCCGCCCGATTCGGGCCTGGTGGCGCGCCGGCTGGAAGCCGCCACCGTAGGCATCTTCGGCGCGCCGGGGTACCTGGGAGCGCACGGCGTGCCCGACACGCTGGCGGCGCTGCGGCAGCACGACCTGATCCAGTTCGTGAACCCCGGCACCGGCCGGCCGATGCCGTGGATCCTGCGCGACGAGGCCGGCGGCGACATCGATTTCACTTTCAAGAGCCGCCGGCGGGTGCACGAGGACGTGCTGGCGGGCCTGGGCTGGGCGATGGCCGGCGGCGGGCTGTTCCAGATCTACCACTTCGTGGCGCAGGACGCGGTGCGCAGCGGCCGGCTGGTCGAGGTGATGCAGGCGGCCGGCGGCCGGTCGCGGCCGTTCCATCTGCTGTATCCGCAGAACCGGCACCTGCCGGCGCGGGTGCGGGCCTTCGTCGATCACCTGGTGGCGGTGGCGGCCGCGGCGCCTGCCTGAGGCGACGGCCGCCCGCGCGACCGTGCCTCAGAGGGTGCGCAGGAAGGACGCCGCCCAGGGCGTCGACAGCGCGACGAAGGCAGCCACGTTCAGCACCACCGTGGCCCAGAACGTCGACCGGAATTCCGCCTTGCGCGACTTGTGCCGCAGCAGGTGGTGCGCGAGCAGGGCGCCGGGCCAGCCGCCGAGCACGGCCAGCAGGTGCAGCCGGGATTCCCGAGTGCGCCAGCCGCCGCTGCGGGCAGCCGACTTGTCCTGCGCATAAGCGGCGAAGGTCGCCACGCTGACCACCAGGTAGGCCGCGAACGCCCACCGTGGCGGCGCGGCGAACACCACCAGCGCCGCCCAGAGCAATCCGAACGCCAGCAGTGCCAGCAGCGGCAGCAGCGACACGCCCATGGCCGGCGGACGATCCCGCCGGGTGGCCTCCGACTGCCGCGACTGCGACTGCGATTGCGACCGCTGCCATTGCCGGGCCGCCGGCGCGCTGACGAAGGCCTCGACCCGCACCGCCCGCTTACCCTTGGCGCCGGTGGTCATCTCGAAGGTGACCGGCTGGTCCGGCACGGTGCACAGCGCGCGGTCGCGCACGGCGCTGTGGTGGAAGAAGATGCGCTCGCCGCCGTCCACCGCGATGAAGCCGAAGCCCTTGGCCTCGTCCCAGCGGGTCACCGTTCCCTTGAATCTCATTGCCTGCGTCCTCCGTGCTCGTCGTCGGTG
>JAKONS010000270.1 GCA_022701845.1 Burkholderiaceae bacterium | reverse complement strand
GACATGGGTGGTTCGGCGCCGGCAGGCGGCCACGGTGTGGCGGCGGGGAACGTGAGGGGCGGCGAGTCTAGCAGCCGGGTCCGGTGCCGGTATCGTCGCCGGCTGTCGCCCGCGAGGGCGCCAGTTCTGCGTCGAGCACCCGTCGCTCGTCGAACACGAAACAGCCGCCGTGGAAGTGCGCCCCGCCGGTTTCCTCGAAGTACTTGAGGATGCCACCCTCGAGTTGGTAGACATGGTCCACGCCCTGTTCGGCCATCAGGATCGCCGCCTTCTCGCAGCGGATGCCGCCGGTGCAGAAGCTCACCACCGTCTTGTCCCGCAGCGCCTCGCGGTGCGCCTGCAGGGCGGCGGGAAACTCGGTGAACTTGTCGATGCGCCAGTCGATCGCGCCGTCGAAGGTGCCGTGGTCGACTTCGAAGGCGTTGCGGGTGTCGAGGGTGACCACGTCGCGGCCGTCGTCGTCGCGGCCGTTGTCGAGCCAGCGCTTGAGCGTCGCGGCATCCACCGCCGGGGCGCGGCCGGCGTGCGGCCGGATGGCGGGATGGTTCATGCGGATGATCTCCGGCTTCACCTTCACCAGCATTTTGCGAAACGGCTGGCGCTCCGACCAGCTTTCTTTGGCTTCCAGCCCGGCGAACCGCGGGTCCAGCCGCAGCGCGTCGAGAAAACCGCGCACCGCGTCGGCGGCGCCGGCCAGGAACAGGTTGATGCCTTCCTCGGCCAGCAGGATGGTGCCACGCAGGTCGCGGGCGAGGGCGGCATCGGCGAGCGGCTGGCGCAGGTCGGCGGCATCGGGCAGGGCGACGAAGCGGTAGGCGGAGATGTTCAGGATGGCGTGCACCCCGCGATTCTAGAAAACCGGGCGGATGGGGCGGCGCCGGCCGGAATTCGCGGAGGTTCTTAAAATGGCCGGATGTTCGTTCACCTCCGCCTGCACACCGAGTTCTCCGTCGTCGACGGAACCAACCGAATCGACGAGGTGGTCAAGGCCGCCGCCGCCGACGGCCAGCCCGCCCTGGCCATCACCGACCTGAGCAACCTGTTCGGCGCGGTCAAGTTCTATAAACAGGCGCGCGCCAAGGGCGTCAAGCCGCTGATCGGCGCCGAAATCTTTCTGGAAGGCATCGGCAGCGACCCGACGGTGCTGTCCCGGGTGATCGTGCTGGTGCAGAGCTGGCAGGGCTATCTCAATCTGTCCGAACTGCTGGCGCGCGCCTGGACGCGCAACGTGGTGAAGGTGCAGGCGGTGTGCAAGCTCGACTGGCTGCGCGAGCTCAACGAGGGGCTGATCCTGCTGGCCGGCGCCCAGGCCGGCCCGGTCGGGCAGGCGCTGATGCGCCAGGACGCGTCTGCCGCGGCCGACTGCGCGCTGCTGCTGGCGGGCATCTTTCCGCACCGCTTCTATCTGGAGATCCAGCGCGCCGGCCGTCCCGACGACGAGGCGATGACGGTGGCCACGGTGCAGCTGGCCGCGCGTCTGTCGCTGCCGGTGGTGGCGACGCATCCGGTGCAGTTCACCGAGGTGGACGACTACGAGGCGCACGAGGCGCGGGTGTGCATCTCGGAAGGCGAGATCCTGGCCAACCAGCGCCGGGTGCGCAAATTCACCCGCGAACAGTTCTTCAAGAGCGCCGCCCAGATGGAGGAGGCGTTCGCCGACGTGCCCTCGGCCATCGCCAACACGGTCGAGATCGCCCGCCGCTGCAGTCTGGTGCTCGACCTGGGCAAGCCGCAGCTGCCCGATTTCCCGACGCCCAACGGCATGGCGATGTCGGAATACTTCCGGCAGCTGTCGTTCGAGGGGCTGGAGGACCGGCTGGCGCATCTCTACCCCGACCCTGCCAAGCGCGACGCGCAGCGGCCGCGCTATGTGGAGCGGCTGGAATTCGAGATCGGCACCATCCTGAAGATGGGTTTTCCCGGTTATTTCCTGATCGTGGGCGACTTCATCGTCTGGGCCAAGCTCAACGGCTGCCCGGTGGGGCCGGGCCGGGGGTCGGGTGCCGGCTCGCTGGTGGCGTACGCGCTGAAGATCACCGACCTGGATCCGCTGGAATACAACCTGCTGTTCGAGCGTTTCCTGAACCCGGAGCGGGTGTCGATGCCCGACTTCGACATCGACTTCTGCCAGAGCAACCGCGACCGGGTGATCGACTACGTCAAGGACAAGTACGGCAAGAACGCGGTGAGCCAGATCGCCACCTTCGGCACCATGGCCGCCAAGGCCGCCATCCGCGACGTGGGCCGGGTGATGGACATGAGCTACACCTTCGTCGACGGCATCTCCAAGCTGGTGCCGGCCAAGCCGGGCATGTCCTACACCCTGGCCTATCCGCCGGCGGTCAAGAAGGACGGCGACAAGAACAATTACGCGCTCGAGCTGGAGCCGATGCTCTACGAGCGTGTGCGCAAGGAAGAGGACGTGCGCACCGTCATCGAGATGGCGCAGAAGCTCGAAGGCATGTGCCGCAACATCGGCATGCATGCAGGCGGGGTGCTGATCGCGCCCGGCAAGCTCACCGATTTCTGCCCGCTCTACCAGCAGCCCGGCAGCGATTCGGCGGTCAGCCAGTACGACAAGGACGACGTCGAGGCGATCGGCCTGGTGAAGTTCGACTTTCTGGGACTGGCCACGCTCACCATCCTGGAAATCGCGCGCGAGTTCATCGTGCAGCGCCACAAGGGCCAGGAGAATTTCGCCTACGAGAACATCGCCATCGACGACGCGGCCACCTACCGGCTGTTCGCCGACGGCAAGACCGAAGCGGTGTTCCAGTTCGAATCCCGCGGCATGCAGGGCATGCTGCGCGATGCCAAGCCGAGCCGCCTGGAGGACCTGATCGCGCTCAACGCGCTGTACCGACCGGGCCCGATGGATCTGATCCCGAGCTTCGTGGCGCGCAAGCACGGCCGCGAGCCGGTCGAGTATCCGCATCCGCTGGTGGCCGAGATGCTCTCCGAGACCTACGGCATCATGGTCTACCAGGAGCAGGTGATGCAGACCGCGCAGATCCTGGGCGGCTATTCGCTGGGCGGCGCCGACCTGCTGCGCCGCGCCATGGGCAAGAAGAAGCTCGAAGAAATGGCGATGCACCGCGAGATCTTCCGCAAGGGTGCGGCGGTCAACGGTATCGCGCAGGACAAGGCCGACGAGATCTTCGACCTGATGGAGAAGTTCGCCGGCTACGGCTTCAACAAGTCGCACGCGGCGGCCTATTCGCTGCTGGCGTACCACACCGGCTGGCTGAAGGTGCATTTCCGGGCGGAGTTCTACTGCGCCAACATGACGGTGGAAATGGACGACACCGACAAGCTGCGGGTGCTGTTCGAAGACGCGCAGAAGCTCGGCATGACCTTCGAGCCGCCGGATGTGAACCGGGGCCGCTACCGTTTCGAGCCTGTCAGCAACACCGTCATCCGCTACGGCCTGGGCGCCGTCAAGGGCACCGGGCAGGCCGCCATCGAGGCGATCGTGGCGGCCCGGGAGAGCGGCGGCCCGTTCACCAGCCTGTTCGATTTCTGCAAGCGGGTCGACCGCCAGCGCATCAACAAGCGCACGGTGGAAGCCCTGATCAAGGCGGGCGCGTTCGACGCGATCCAGCAGAACCGCGCGTCGATGGTCGCGTCGATCGACCGGGCCTTCGATTTCTCGGCGGCGCAGGCGGCCAACGTGAACCAGGGCGGTCTGTTCGACATGGCCGACGACGGCCACGGTTCCAGCACGCAGGAGCCCGACCTGGTCGCGGCGCGGCCCTGGGGCATCAAGGAGCGGCTGACATTTGAGAAACCGGCAGTCGGCTTCTACCTGTCGGGCCACCTGTTCGACGAGGTGTCGCGCGAGGTGCGGCAGTTCGTGCGCCGGGAGATCGGCGAGCTGGTCGACAGCCGCGAGCCGGTGGTAGTGGCCGCCATCATCACCGAGCTGCGGGTGATCAACGGCCAGCGCGGCAAGCTGGCCTTGATGAAGCTGGACGACAAGTCCGGCGTCATCGAGGCGACGGCCGACGAAGGGGTGCTCAATGCCAACC
>JAKONS010000266.1 GCA_022701845.1 Burkholderiaceae bacterium | reverse complement strand
GGCAACAAGGACTGCCATGTGATCCTGCGCGGCGGCAAGTCGCCCAACTACGAAGCCGCCCATGTGGCGGCGGCCTGCGCCGACCTGAGCGCCGCCGGCCTGCCGCCCAGCCTGATGGTCGACTGCAGCCATGCCAACAGCAGCAAGCAGCACGAGCGCCAGCTGAACGTGGCCCAGGAGATCGCCGCCCAGATCGCCGGCGGCTCGCGCAGCGTGTTCGGCGTGATGGTGGAGAGCCACCTCACCGGCGGCGCGCAGAAGTTCACCCCCGGCAAGGACGACGCCGGCGCCCTGCAGTACGGCCAGAGCATCACCGACGCCTGCCTCGGCTGGGACGATTCGGTGCAGGCGCTCGACGTGCTGTCGAAAGCGGTGGCCGCGCGCCGGGGCTGATTCAGCCCTTGGCGGCCAGGCCTGCGAGCAGCAGGCCGTGGATGCCGCCGAAGGCGCCGTTGCTCATGCAGACGATATGGTCGCCCGCCTGGGCAGCCGCCACCACCTGATCGACCAGGCGCGCGATCGTCTCGGCGGTGCGGCCGCGTTCGCCCATCGGTGCCAGTGCCGCGGCGGCGTCCCAGTCGAGACCGCCGGTGTGGCAGAAGGCCAGATCGGCGTCCTTCAGGCTGGCCGGCAGCTGGGTGGCCATGGCGCCCAGCTTCATCGTGTTGGTGCGCGGCTCGAACACCGCCAGGATGCGGCTCTCGCCCGGCGCCCGGTCGAGCTGGCGGCGCAGGCCGTCGAGGGTGGTGCGGATGGCGGTGGGGTGGTGCGCGAAATCGTCGTACACCGTCACGCCGTGGGCGGTGCCGCGCACTTCCATGCGCCGGCGCGGGCTGAGGAAGCTGCCCAGCGCCCGGGCCGCGTCGGCCGGCGCCACGCCGACATGCTGGGCCGCCGCGATCGCCGCCAGCGCATTGTTCTGGTTGTGCAGGCCCGACAGCGCCCACGTCACCCGACCGGCCGGCTTGCCCTGGGCGATGACGGTGAAATCGCCCGGCTCGCCCTCGGCGGTGAAGTCGGCGAGCAACGGGCCGAAGCGGCGCAGTTCGCTCCAGCAGCCCCGGGCGATCACCCGCTCCAGCGCTTCCTCGCCGGCGTTGCTCACCACCCGGCCCAGCGGCGGCACGGTGCGCAGCAGATGGTGGAACTGCCGTTCGATGTCGGCCAGGCTGTCGAAGATGTCCGCATGGTCGAACTCGAGGTTGTTCAGCACCGCGGTGCGCGGCCGGTAGTGCACGAACTTGCTGCGCTTGTCGAAGAAGGCGGTGTCGTATTCGTCGGCCTCGATGACGAAGGCCGCACCGCTGCCCAGCCGCGCCGACACGCCGAAATTGAGCGGCACGCCGCCGACCAGGAAACCCGGCTGCCGACCGGCCTGCTCCAGGATCCAGGCCAGCATGGCGGTGGTGGTGGTCTTGCCGTGGGTACCCGCCACCGCCAGCACATGGCGGCCCTGCAGCACGTTCTCGGCCAGCCATTGCGGCCCGCTGGTGTAGCGCGCGCCGGCATCGAGAATCGCCTCCATCAGCGGAAATTTTGGACTGCCGTCGGCCAGGCGCGCGCGGCTGACCACGTTGCCGATCACGAACACGTCGGGCGCCAGCGCCATCTGGCCGGCGTCGAAACCCTCGATCAGGTCGATGCCCAGCGCGCGCAGCTGGTCGCTCATCGGCGGGTAGACACCGGCGTCGCAGCCGGTCACCCGGTGGCCGGCCTCACGCGCCAGCGCGGCCAGGCCGCCCATGAAAGTGCCGCAGATGCCGAGGATGTGGATATGCATGCGCCGGGATTCTACGGACCGTGCCGCCCACCGGCCGCGCTGCGCGAGTCCTTCGACACCCCGCGCCGCCCGCTTGCGGAGACAATCCGGCACATGGAAACCGCCACCGCCGAAATCGCCGCCGCCGCCGCCCGCATCGTCGTGGAGGAGGGCCTGGAATACGGCCCGGCCAAGCGCCGTGCCGCCAAGCAGCTCGCGCTGTCCGGCCGGGCGCCGTTGCCCGACAACGAGACGGTGGAAGACGCGGTGCGCGAGCACATCGCCATCTTCTGCGCCGATACCCAGCCGGCGGAACTGCGCGCCCTGCGCGAACTGGCGCTGGTCTGGATGACGCGGATGGCCGAATTCCGCCCCTACGTCGGCGGCGCGGTGTGGCACGGCACCGCGACGCGGCTGTCCGATATCTATATCCAGATGTTCTGCGACGACTGCAAGTCGGCCGAAATCTTGCTGATCGACCACAAGGTCGACTACGACCCGCAGACGGTGACCGGCTTCCATGGGGAATCGGTCGAGGCGCTGACGGTGGCGGGTCGCTCGCCCGACCTGGACGTCGTCGTCGGTGTGCACCTGATGGTCTACGATCTCGACGACCTGCGCGGCGCCCTGCGGCTGGACGGCCGCGGCCGCACTCCGCGCGGTGACATCGCCGCCTTGCGCGCCCTGCTGGCCGCCGACTGAACCCTTTTTCCGCCTTTTCATGAAGCCCGATCCATCCCCACCCGCTGCCGACGCCGGCGTTTCCCCTGCACGGCGCCATGCCCTGGTCTGGACGACTGCGGGCCTCGCGCCGGCGGCAGGAGCGGGCGCCGCGTGGTATCTGAACGGCGCTTCGCGTGTTGCCGACGACGGCGCGGCCCTCTGGACGCAGCAATTCGACCGGCCCGACGGCAGTCCGCTCGATCTGGCCGCGCTACGAGCCGGCGGGCGCCTGATCGTGAATTTCTGGGCGACCTGGTGTCCGCCCTGCGTCGCCGAACTGCCGATGCTCGACCGGTTCGCGCAGACGCATGGTGCAAACGGATGGCGCGTTCTCGGTCTGGCGGTGGATACTCCGAGTTCCGTGAGAAAGTTCCTCGAAACCCGTCCGGTGGCCTTTCCGATCGGCATGGCGGGCCTGCAGGGAACCGAACTTTCGCGCGCTTTGGGCAATACTCAGGGAAGTTTGCCTTTCACCGTGGTGTTCGCTGCCAATGGCGCGGTATCGCATCGCAAAATCGGTCAACTCTCCGAGAACGACCTCGCGGGCTGGATGTAGCCCGCGCGTCGGGAGTTGTCGGCCCTCACGTCGAACATCGGCACCGATGAACCTAAGTTAGCCGGTTGTTTGGGGAAAAGACCGCCGATGAGCGGTATTTAGAGCCGACTTGGGGTACATTCGCGCTCTGTTTTTTAAGGGCGCCCCACGGTGCCGAGCTTCCCATGGATTTGCGAAAACTCAAGACTTTGATCGA
>JAKONS010000241.1 GCA_022701845.1 Burkholderiaceae bacterium | reverse complement strand
TGCAGCAGGGCGGCAAGTCGGAGCCGCAGCGTTTCGCCTCGCTCGACGACCTGGCAGCCCGCGCCACCGGCACGCCGATCCCGGTCGCCGCACTGTTCGACTGGCTCGCCGGCAAGCCCGCTGCGGTGCCCGGCTGGATCGCCGACCTGTCGGCCCAGCCGGACGGCCGCATCGTGGCCACCCGCCAGCAGCCGTTGCCGGTCGCGACCTTGCGGGTGGTGCTCGAGCGCTGAGCGTCCGCGCCGTCCTGCACGTTTTCGCACCCCCTCCTCCTGCCATCGCCTGCATGCGCGCGCTCTACGACGTTCCGGCCCCGGCCAAGCTCAACCTGTTCCTTCACATCGTCGGCCGGCGTGCCGACGGCTATCACCTGCTGCAGTCGGTCTTCATGCTGGTCGACTGGTGCGACACCCTGCATTTCGACCTGCGCGACGACGGCCGGCTGAGTCGCGAAGACCTTACCGTGCCCCTGCCGGAGGACGACTTGGTGCTGCGCGCGGCCCGCGCGCTGCAACAGGCCACCGGGTACGCGGGCGGCGCACATATCGCTGTCGACAAGCAGATTCCGGCACAGGCGGGCATGGGCGGCGGCTCCTCCGACGCGGCGACCTGCCTGCTCGCGCTCAACCGCCTGTGGCGACTGGGTCTCGGCCTGCCCGACCTCGAGCGGATCGGACTGCGGCTCGGCGCGGATGTGCCGTTCTTCCTGCGCGGATGCAACGCCTGGGTCGAAGGCATCGGCGAAGACATCACCCCGCTGACCGGTACGCACACCCTGCCCCGTGGGCGCTACGCCATCCTCAAACCGGCCGCCGGCATCGACACACCGACAATTTTTTCCTCGCCGCTTTTAAAACGCGATTCAACTGCTGCTAGAATCGAAGGCTTCGCTGCAGACACAAACGGCTTTGGCCGAAACGACCTGCAACCGGTTGCCGAAATGCTCTGCCCCGCCGTCACGCATGCCATCGATTGGTTTGCCACACAGGGGCTCGATGCCAGGATGACCGGTTCCGGTAGTGCTGTTTTTGCAGCGGCGTCGCATAACGTCGACTGGCGCTCGGCTCCTTCGGGCAGCGTCCATCGGCAGTGCGATAATCTGGAATTCCACCCTCTGGCCGGGTGGGCATCCAGCGACAGATAAAGGTTTGCGGCTCATGCCGCCGACCCGTGTAGGGGAGTCGCCAAGCTGGTTAAGGCACTGGATTTTGATTCCAGCATGCGAAGGTTCGAATCCTTCTTCCCCTGCCAACCACCCATGCGCCGTCGCGTCGAAACGCGGCGGGCAGTCAGGCAGTTTTTCCTATGTCGCCGGTACCGCTCATGCAGGCTCACCACCCTGATTTTCTCGTTTTCACCGGCAACGCCAACCCCGGCATGGCCGGCGAACTCGCCACCCACCTCGGTATCCATCTCGGAAGCGCCTCGGTCGGCCGGTTCTCCGATGGCGAGATCACGGTCGAGATCAATCAGAACGTCCGCGCCCGCGATGTCTTCGTCGTCCAGTCGACCTGCGCGCCCACCAACGACAACCTGATGGAACTGCTGATGATGGTCGATGCGCTCAAGCGCTCGTCGGCCGATCGCATCAGCGCCGTCATCCCGTATTTCGGTTATGCCCGCCAGGACCGCCGCCCGCGTTCGTCGCGCGTGCCGATCTCGGCCAAGGTCGTCGCCGACCTGCTGCAGACCGCCGGTGTCGACCGGGTCCTGACGATGGATCTGCACGCCGACCAGATCCAGGGCTTTTTCGACATCCCGGTCGACAACATCTACGCCTCCCCCACCCTGCTCGGCGACCTGCGCCAGAAGAACTACGAAGACCTGATGGTCGTTTCGCCGGACGTCGGCGGTGTGGTGCGAGCTCGTGCGCTGGCCAAGCAACTCAACTGCGATCTGGCCATCATCGACAAGCGCCGTCCGAAGGCCAACGTCAGCGAGGTGATGAACGTCATCGGCGAGATCGACGGCCGCAACTGCGTGATCATGGACGACATGATCGACACCGCCGGTACCCTGGTGAAGGCGGCCGAGGTGCTCAAGGAGCGCGGCGCCAACAAGGTCTACGCGTATTGCACCCATCCGGTGTTTTCGGGTCCGGCGGTCGAGCGCATCACCGCCTCGGCGCTCGACGAAGTCGTCGTCACCAACACGATTCCGCTGTCGGACGCCGGCAAGACCTGCACCAAGATCCGCCAGTTGTCGATCGCGCCCCTGTTCGGCGAAACCATCCAGCGCATCGCCAAGGGCGAGTCGGTGATGAGTCTCTTCTCCGACCAGGACGACCTGTTCTAGCCAGGATTCCCAGAGTACGGTGGTCGCCTCCCAGGCGGCCGCCTCGCAAGTGGCGCTCCGCAGGAGCGCTTTTTCATCAACGGAGCCGTACTGGTCGCGGGCGGCTTCCACAGGAGTAATCAATATGAAGTTCGTAGCTTTCGAACGCAGCAAGCAGGGCACGGGTGCGAGCCGCCGTCTCCGCAATTCGGGCAAGGCCCCCGGCATCGTCTACGGCGGCGAAGGCCAGGAGCCGAAGCTGGTCGAGCTCGACCACAACGCGCTCTGGCATGCCCTGAAGAAGGAAGCGTTCCACGCCTCCATCCTCGACATGGAAATCGGCGAAGCCAGCACCAAGGTGCTGCTGCGCGACGTGCAATACCACCCGTACAAGCAACAAGTGCTGCACGTGGACTTCCAGCGCGTCGACGCCCGTACCCGCCTGCACATGAAGGTGCC
>JAKONS010000237.1 GCA_022701845.1 Burkholderiaceae bacterium | reverse complement strand
GCTTGGCGCCGATGGCGCCGCCCAGCCCGGTGCGGCTGGCCACGCAGCGCGCCAGCAGCGGCCGCGCCGGGGCGACCGCGCCCCAGGTGAGGCGGTAGCCGGCCAGCAGCTCCTGGCCGGCCTGCGGTTTCTGCGCCGGCGTCCAGTAGCAGACGATGTTGTCGAAGGTCTCGTCGGGCGACGGGATCTCCACCAGCTGCACCTGGCCCGGCCCCCAGTCGCCGCGCGGCTCCACCCACAGGGACGGGCGCTTGTCGTAGAAGGCGGTGTCGTCCTGGTAGTGGTCGAAATTGCGGTCGCGCTGCAGCAGGCCGAAGCCGCGCGGGTTGTGGTCGGCGAAGGCGTTGAGGCGCAGGTTGCCCGGGTTGTTGAGCGGCCGCCAGATCCATTCGCCGGTGCCGGTGCGCATCTGCAGGCCGTCGGAATCGTGGATCTCCGGGCGCCAGTCGGCGGCGGCGCGCCGGTTGTTCTCGCCCACCACGAACATGCTGGTGCAGGGTGCGATGCCGATGCGGTCGATCTCGCGGCGCGGGTAGAGCGCGCTGTCGACCTCCATCACCGTGTTGTCGCCGGGCGTGATGGTGAAGCGGTAGGCGCCGGCGAGACCGGGCGAGTCGAGCAGGGCGTGCACCACCACCGTCTGCGATTGCGCGGTGGGGCGCTCGATCCAGAAGGCGGTGAAGTCGGGGAATTCTTCGTCGCGGCCCATGGCGGTATCGACCGCCAGCCCGCGCGCCGACAGCCCGTACTGGCGCTGGCCGCCGACCGCGCGGAAATAGCTGCCGCCGAGAAAGGCCACCATGTCGTTGCGCGGCGCGGTCGCCACCGAGATGCGGAAACCGGCGAAGCCCAGGTCGGCCGGCAGCTTCGAGGCGTCGAGCCCGCTGCGGCCGTAGTCGAACAGCGCCGGGCTATAGGCGATCTCCTGGGCGCGGCCGTCGCGCACCTCGTGGATATGCACCCGGCGCTTGAAGTACAGGCCGGCGTGGAACAGCCGGACCTGGAATCGCAGCCCGTCCTGCGCCCACAGCGCGCGCTCGCCGCGAAACTGGATCTGCTGGTAGGCGTCGAAATCGAGCGCCGCCACCGACGCCGGCATCGGCCCGTCGGGCGACTGGGCCTGCGGCTGCCACGGCCGCAGCGACAGCGCACGCGCCCGCTGCTTGAGCCAGGCGTAGTCGAAGGCGACCGGCTCGCCCAGCAGGGCCAGCCCCGGCGGCTGCACGGCACCGGGCGCGCCCGGGGCTGCGAAGGCGCAACCGGGCAGGAGGGAGGAGGCCGCGAGCGCGGCGGTGGTGGAGGCCGTGGCGCCGGTGGCGCTGCCGAGGAAAAGTCGTCTTTTCATGCGGCGAATTTACTAGCTGGCCGCCGCACGGCTGTGACAAACGCCTGCCGGGCACGGCTGGAGGCCACCGGGCGGCAGCGGCCAGGCCGGGCGGCCCGCGACCCTCAGGCCGCGACCTTCACACCCTTCCAGAACGCGACCCGGCCCTTGATTTCCGCTGCCTCGGGCTTGGGATCGGCGTAGTACCAGACCGCGTCGGTGTTCATCTCGCCGTCGACCAGCAGCGAGTAGTAGCTCGCCTGGCCCTTCCAGGGGCACATGGTGTGGTGGTTGCTGAAGGTGATGAAGTCGCGGTTGAGCGCGCTTTCGGGAAAGTAGTGGTTGCCTTCGACCAGCACGGTGTCGTCGCTTTCGGCAATGGTCTTGCCGTTCCAGGTGGCTTTCATGTCGTCGTCTTTCAGGGGTGGGAGCCGGATTGTCCTGCGCGCCACGCGCCGCCTGTGTAAGCCGCAGCGCTTCGCGTGGCTTCGGCGACGGTGCGCCGCCGTCGGGCGTCCGGCCCGGCTCAGGCCCTGAGCCGGCGCTCGGAAGCGGTGGGCAGGAAACGGTCGGTCCAGATGTCGGCCACGGCGGGCGCGCTCTTCAGGCCGAAGGCGGCAACCGTTTCGTCGAGGGTGGCCTGCAGGCGCGCCGGCGTGGCGGCACCCCAGCCGTTGGCGCGGGTCTCGGCGGTTTTCATGGTGCCGTCGACGATCAGCTGCAGCCGCTCGTGTTCGAACGGTTCCTGGGTCAGCGGCTCGCGCTGCTTGACCGCCGCGGCGCCCGCCTTCGGGTCGGCCATCGCGTCGAGCCAGCCGCGGGTGCTGGCCCTGACGAAGCCGCGCATCGCCTCGGCCTGCTCCATGCTTTTCGCGTTCGCCACGAAACCGTTGCCGTACGACTTCATCACGTCGGAGAAGCGGAAAACGGTGATCTGCTCCGGGCCCATGCCGCGGGCCTTCAGATTGAGCAGCCCGGTGAAGAAGAAATAGGCCGAGGCGTCGAAGTCGCCCTTGACGAAACGGGTGTCTCCGATGTCGGGCGAGACGTTCTCCCACTTCACCCCCGAGCCGTCGAAACCCTGCGCCTTGGCGAAGGCCGGAAACAGCTTGCGCGAGGCGTTGAAGGGCTGGCCCAGGATGGTCTTGCCGGCCAGGTCGGACGGTTTCTTGATGGCGCCGTCCTTGCGCACCAGGATCGCGTTGGGGTTCAGGTCGTACATGATCGCCACCGCTTTCAGGGCAGCGGTCGGGTTGGCGACGTTGAACTCGATCATCGTGGCCAGGTCGGCCGAGGCGCAGTCGTAGGCGCCGCTGGCGACCAGCCCGATGGCCGCGGCCGAGCCGTTGCCGGTGTCGATCGTCACGTCCAGCCCGGCATCCCGGTAGTAGCCGCGCTGCTGCGCCAGCAGGAAACCGGCGGCGGTGGCCTCCACCTTCCAGCCGAGGTTGAACTTGAATTTCTGCAGCGAGCCTTGGGCGCGCACGAAGGCGGGGGCGGCGAGCAGGGACGAGGCGGAGAGCAGGAGGGAACGGCGTTGCATGGTCGGGCTTTCTCGAAGGCGGTAGTGGTACGGGCTTCAAGAGCAATTTCCCGCCGCCCCGCATCGATGCCGGGCGACTGAACGCTTCTACTCCTGCGGGCCGGCACGCAGCATCCGTGCCATGCGCGTGCGCCGCGGCCGGTCGCCGGCATGCGCCAGCGTGGTGCCGGCGAGCGCCGGCATCACGCGCCTGGTGCACACGATTGCATACGATCCGGGCGAGCGCGGGTGCGCCGTGCGAGCACCGCGGGCATGGCTTTTGCATGAAAGCTGGCGAGAGTAGAAGCGTTCACCAGCCATGGGCACCGCGTGCCGGCTGACAGGGAATTGCTCTTGAAGTCCAGACCGTTTCTGGTACCCCACAGGAGAACCACCATGTCCCACGCTGCGCCTGCGCCCGCC
>JAKONS010000227.1 GCA_022701845.1 Burkholderiaceae bacterium | reverse complement strand
GACGCCGCCGACGCGGCCCGGCTGCGCGAAGACGCCACGCCGGCCGAGGTGTGCCTGGTGGTGGGCGACGGCCTGTCGAGCCTGGCGGTCGAGCGCCACGCCGCCCCGCTGCTGGCGGCACTACGCCCGCTGCTGCCGGCGCATACCGTCTTCGCGCCGGTGGTGGTCGCCACCCAGGCCCGGGTGGCGCTGGCCGACGAGATCGGCGAGGTGTACGGCGCGAAACTGTCGGTGATGCTGATCGGCGAGCGGCCCGGGCTGAGTTCTCCCGACAGCCTGGGCATCTACCTCACCCACACGCCGCGACGCGGCCGGCACGACGCCGAGCGCAACTGCATATCGAATGTGCGTCCCGAAGGACTGGGGTACGGTGCCGCCGCCTTCAAGCTGGCGTGGCTGATGCGCGAAGCCCTGCGCCGGGGCGGCACCGGCGTCGCCCTCAAGGACGAGAGCGAACGCGATGTCGTCGAGGCAGCCGCCACCGCGACGGAGCGGCTGCCGTCGGCCGACGATCAGTAGCGGATCGCGATGTCGCGCACGGCCGGGCCGGCGGCGCCGCCGATGAACGACTGGGTGGCGTTCGGGTACGGGGTCGCCGCGCCGGTGGTGAGCGACAGGGTGTACAGCGTGAACGGGCCGGTGGCCGCGGTGCGCAGCGCTGCCAGCACCAGGCCGTTGGCGCCGCCGGCGATGTCGAGCGCGCCCTGGCCGCCCAGCACCACGCCCAGCGGGCCGACGTTCACCAGCGTGCCGTCGTTCGGCGGCGTCTGGCGGGCCAGCACGCTCTCGTTGGTGTCGAGGTCGAACAGGTCGGTGGCGGTGGTGCCGGCGAAGCTGTTGGTGTAGGCACCGGCGACCACCGATGCCGCGGGGGCGCGGTTGATGACGCCGTCGGTGGTGGTGGCGCCGGTGTCGACGTTGATGCGCAGGTTCTGGCCGGTGTTGCCGATCACCCGCAGGCGGTCCGCGGCCGGGTTGAAGTCGACGGTGAAGCGCGAGCCGACCAGGGCGGTGTAGGGCAGCGTGGTGTCGGTGGCGTCGGCCGCCAGCGTGGCCACGACGGTGCCGGCGCCGGTGTCGGGGTTGACGGTCATCAGGCGGGCGTTGCTGGTCAGCGCGTAGAGGCGGCCGTTGGACGGACGGAAGTCGATGCCCAGCACGGTTTCGCCGGCAGCCAGGCCGGTGATCGCGACCGGGGCCGACAGGGTGTTCGGCGTGGCCGGCGCGAAGCTGGTCAGCGTGGAGGCGTCGGTCAGCACGAAGGCGCGCGGTGCGGCGGTCGGCGGCAGCAGGGTCAGGCCGACGATCGCGTCGGTGGTGCCGATGCTGCCCACCAGGCGGGCGCCGGCGGTGCCGGTCAGGGGCACGGTGTAGAACTGGTTGGCGCCGCCCACGGTCAGCGCGGCATAGCCGACGTTGGTGCGCGGGTCGATGTCGAAGCCGTTGGTGGCGGTGAAGGTGACGTTCAGCGGCACCGGGC
This sequence comes from Burkholderiaceae bacterium, assembly GCA_022701845.1. The sequence continues at coordinate 1,316 of JAKONS010000227.1, read as the reverse complement.
TGGTCAGGGTGCCGTCGTTCGGCGGGTTCTGCAGGTACAGGGTGCCGCTGCCGGCCAGGTCGTACAGCTGGGTGCTGGTGGTGCCGGCGAAGGAGTTGGTGTAGGCCGCGGCGGTGATGGAGGCGCTGGCGCCGTTGATCGCGCCGTCGACGATGGCCGTGCCGGTGGTCACGTCCACCCGCAGGTTCTGGCCGGTGTTGCTGACGATGCGCAGGCGGTCGGCGACCGGGTTGAAATCGACGCCGAACTGGGCGCCGGCCAGCGGGGTCGACAGGGTCGAGCGCAGGGTCAGCACGCCGGTGGTGGCGTCGAGGGTGTAGATGCGGCTCAGGCTGCTGACCGCGTAGACCAGGCCGTCCGCCGGACGCACGTCGATGCCGACCAGGGTTTCACCGGAGGCCAGGCCCGACACCGTCAGGTTGCTCGACAGCGTGCCGGGCGTGGCCCGGTTGAACGACACCACGCGGCCGGTGGCGGTGACCGCCAGCGTGTCGCCCAGCGTCGCGGGCGGCGTGACCGTGCTGTTGCCGCCGCCACCGCAGGCGGTGAGTGCTGCGGCAGCGACCACGGCCAGCGCGGGAAGGCTGAGGAGGCGGAAAGACGGGGTTTTGGTCATGTTGCGGATCCTGAAAGTCGGTCGACTCGAAAGTGGATGGATGCGCCGCCCGGCGCGCGTCTGCACGCGGTGCGGGCGGCACGCTGGCACTACCCGCGGGCCTTCTTTTTGGATGCACCCGCCTGCGCTCGTTACTTATGGTTTCTTTTGGCTGGCGCCTGCGCTACCACTACAGGCCGCGGGATCGCTTCAGAGCGGATCGAAAACGATGCCCAGCGCCGCCGCGACCGGTGGCGCCTCGATCGGCAATTCCCAGGTCAGGAACAGCTGGTTCCAGTCCTCGCCCGGCAGGAAGTCGGCCGCGTCGAAGGCATCGCGACCGCGCGCGACCACCGCATGCGGCTGGCAGGTGTCGAACACCATCGCGGTGCCGCGGGTTAGGGCGATGCGCTGGCCGATGCCGGGAAAAAGCACATCCAGGCCCCGGTCCTCGCTCACAAACAGGTTGCAGAAGGCCGCATCCCCGTAGCGCTCGCCGTCGTGGTGGCACGGCGCCCCGCGGCAGGCCATGAGGGCGATGTCGGATGCGGCCAGCACCTCGTCGAGCCCCGGCGCCAGGGTACGCGCCCAGTCGTTCGCCGCCTGCACCCACCGCCGGTAGTCCGGCCAGCGGGTGCGCGCCCGCGCCAGCGACAGCGGTTCGACATCGCCGATGTCGAGCTGCAGGCGGGTGGCGATCTCCCGCTGGCAATCGGCGGAC
>JAKONS010000226.1 GCA_022701845.1 Burkholderiaceae bacterium | reverse complement strand
ATGCGTTCGAGGTCCGGCAGGAAGCCGATGTCGAGCATGCGGTCGGCCTCGTCGAGCACCACGTACTCGACCTGGTTGAGCACCGCGTTCCTGGCCTCGATATGGTCGAGCAGCCGGCCGGGCGTGGCCACCAGCACCTCGACGCCTTTTTTCAGCTCTGCCGTCTGCGGCTTCATGTCCATGCCGCCGAACACCACCGCGCAGCGCATCTGGGTGTGCTTGCTGTAGAGCTTGATCTGCTGGGCCACCTGGTCGGCCAGCTCGCGTGTGGGCAGCAGCACCAATGCGCGCACCGGGTGGCGGGCGGGCGAGGTCGAAGCGTTCTCGTGCTTCATCAGCCGCTGCAGCAGCGGCAGCGAGAACGCCGCCGTCTTGCCGGTCCCGGTCTGGGCGGCACCCATCACGTCGCGGCCCTCGAGCACGACCGGTATGGCCTGTGCCTGGATCGGCGTCATGCTTTCGTAGCCCATATCGGCTACGGCTCGTGCCAGCGGTTCGGCCAGCTTCAGTTCAGAAAATGATGTCGTCATGCAGCCTTCGATTGTCGCACCCTGCGCGTAAATCAGGCAAAACCCGCCGGATGCCCGCTTTCTGGCGCGCGAAAGCCCGCCAACCGGTGAACGGGCCGTGCTACAGCGTCCGTGCGGCGAAGGTGTCGCAGCCCTTCACGCTGCCGTTCTCGTAGCCCTGGCTGAACCAGCGCTGGCGCTGCGCACTGCTGCCGTGGGTGAAGCTTTCCGGCACCACGCTGCGGCCCGAGGACCGCTGCAGCGCGTCGTCGCCGATCTTCTGTGCCGCGTTCATTGCCGCGGCGATGTCGCCCGGGTCGAGCCATTGCTTGGATTCCTGCGAGTGGTGCGCCCACACCCCGGCAAAGCAGTCGGCTTGCAGTTCGACCCGCACGCTCATCGCGTTCTGCTGCGTCTCGCTGAGGCGGCCGCGCATGCCGTCGACCTTGGCGGTGATGCCCAGCTCGTCCTGCACATGGTGGCCGACCTCGTGCGCGATGACATAGGCCTGGGCGAACTCGCCCGGCGCGCCGAGGCGGTCTCGCAGGGTGTCGTAGAAGCTCAGGTCGATATAGACCTTCTTGTCGCCGGGGCAGTAGAACGGTCCCATCGCCGCCTGGCCGGTGCCGCAGGCCGTCGGGTAGGCGCCGCGGAACAGCACCAGCTTGGCCGGCTGGTAGGTGCCGCCGGCGTTCTTGAAAATATCGCTCCAGACCACTTCGGTGTTGCGCAGGACGGTGGAGACGAAAGCGGCCTCGCGGTCGTTCGACGGCGGCTTCTCGGCCGGCCCCTGCTGCACCTGCGGCGCGCCGCCACCACCGCCGCTCAACATGCTGAGCATGGTGAGCGGGTTGATGCCGAAGATCCATCCGGCCACCACCGCCACCGCGACGGTGCCGATGCCGACGCTGCGCCCGCCCAGGCCGAAGCCACCGCCGCCGCCACCGCCGCTGCGGCGGTCTTCGACGTTGTCCGACTGCTCATTGCCTTCCCAGCGCATATTTCCTCTTTCGGCGTCGTGCGCCCGTTGTGATGGCGCGTCGTGCGCCGTGTTGGCAAGCGTAAATCCGCCAGTGGACACGTGCTTCACGACTAGCATCGGCGGTGTTGCCTTTGCTTGCAAATATCAGATCCTGAATTACGCCGTGAATCTTCGCTTCTCAGAACGCAGTTTGGCGACCCAGATGGCGTTGGTCTTCGGCGTGCTGACCACCCTGTTGGCCCTTTTGCTCAGTGTCTCGTTCGGCGAGATGCTGCGCGGCCGCATCCGCAGCGATGCGGGCGCCGCGCTGCGCGTCATCGCCAACACGGTGGCGCAGCAGTTCGAGGCCCAGCTGCGCACCCGTAGCGACCAGGCCACCGTGCTCGCCCGCGCGCCCGCCCTGTGGGACCAGGGCCTGGACACCCCCGCCGTGGCCCAGCTGATGCGGCGCATGCAGGCGGTGAATCCGGAGAACGCGTGGATCGGCGTCGCCGACATCCACGGCGTGGTGCGCAATGCCACCGGCGGACTGCTGGTCGGCGCCTCCGTCGCCGAGCGGTCCTGGTTCTCGCGCGGTCTCGACGCCCCGTATGTCGGCGACGTGCATCCCGCCAAGCTGCTGGCGGAACTGTTGCCGGCTGCGAAAACTGCGGACGGCCGGATTTCCGGCGACCCCCCGCGGTTCGTCGACTTCTCGGCACCGGTGGTGGTGGCGGGCAAGACGATCGGCGTGCTGGGTGTGCACGCCGACTGGAAGTGGGCCGACACGGTGATCGGGCTGGTGCTGCCGGCCGAGGCGAAATCGTCCGGGCTGCAGGTGTACATCTTCGACCGCGGCGGCCAGCTCATCTACGCCCAGGGCGACGAGGACCAGCGTCTGCGCAACGCCGGTTTCGCCGCACCCGACGCACCGACCGACGCGGCCGGACTGCACACCGGCGTGCTGCGCTGGGCCGACGGCGACGACTACCTCACCTCGGTGGCACCGGTGCCGTCCGCGCAGCCGACCACCGACCTCGGCTGGCGGGTGGTGGTGCGCCAGCCGATCACCCTGGCCTATTCGCTGGTGCGCGACGCCACCACCGCGGTATTCCTGATCGGCGCGATCGCCAGCGTGCTGGCGTCGCTGCTGGCCTACCGGGCGGCGCGCAGCCTGAGCCGGCATCTGCACGGGATCGCGCTGGCCGCCCGCCGGGTGGAAGCCGGCGCGCCGGGCGCCGGCATGCCGGTCTTCGGCGGCAGCAGCGAGGTCACCGCGCTGTCGTCGGCCCTGCGCAACATGACGGTGCAACTGCTGGCGTCCAACAGCCGCATGGAGCAACAGGTGCGGGTGCGCACCCGGGAACTGCTGGCCGCCAATTCGGCGCTCGACCGCCAGGCCCGCAGCGACGCGCTGACCGGCGTGCTCAACCGGCGCGGACTGGAGGAGCGCCTGCGGCTGGCGGTGATCAGCGCCCGTCGCAGCGTGCGTCCGCTGGCGGTGGCGATGGTGGACGCCGACTATTTCAAGCGCATCAACGACCGCTTCGGCCACGAGGTGGGCGACAC
>JAKONS010000212.1 GCA_022701845.1 Burkholderiaceae bacterium | reverse complement strand
CGGGTGATGAAGTCGGCCGTGGCGCACCTGCTGCCCTACATCGAGGAAGAAAAGCGCCTGGACGAAGCCGCCGGCCGCGACGTGCGCAGCAAGGGCAAGATCATCATCGCGACGGTCAAGGGCGATGTGCACGACATCGGCAAGAACATCGTCACCGTCGTGCTGCAGTGCAACAACTTCGAGGTGGTGAACATGGGCGTGATGGTGCCCTGCCACGAGATCCTGGCGCGCGCCAAGGTGGAGGGCGCCGACATCGTCGGCCTGTCCGGCCTCATCACCCCCAGCCTGGAAGAGATGCAGTACGTGGCCGGCGAAATGCAGAAGGACCCGCATTTCCGCATGGCCAAGATCCCGCTGCTGATCGGCGGCGCCACCACCAGCCGGGTGCACACGGCGGTCAAGATCGCGCCGCACTACGAGGGCCCGGTGGTCTATGTGCCCGACGCCTCGCGCAGCGTGAGCGTGGCGCAGAGCCTGCTGTCCGACCAGGCGGCGCACTACATCGCCGAGATCAACGCCGACTACGACAAGGTGCGCACCCAGCATGCCAACCGCAAGCAGGTGCCGATGTGGCCGCTGGCCAAGGCGCGCGCCAACAAGACGCCGCTGGACTGGTCCGGCTACACCCCGCCGGTGCCCAAGTTCATCGGCCGCCGGGTGTTCCGCAATTTCGACCTGACCGAACTGGCCAAATACATCGACTGGGGCCCGTTCTTCCAGACCTGGGACCTGGCCGGGCCGTTCCCGCAGATCCTGAAGGACGAGGTGGTCGGCACCGAGGCGGTCCGCGTGTATGCCGACGGCCAGCGCATGCTCAAGCGCCTGATCGAGGGCCGCTGGCTGCAGGCCAGCGCGGTGATGGGTTTCTGGCCCGCCAACACCGAGCACGACGACGACATCGTGCTGTACGCCGACGAGCGCCGCACCGAGCCGGCGCTCACCTGGTACGGCATGCGCCAGCAGACCGAGAAGCATGCAGTCGAGGGCGTGATGCGCCCGAGCCGCTGCCTGGCGGATTTCGTCGCGCCGAAGGCCTCCGGCCGGCAGGACTACGTCGGCATGTTCGCGGTGACCGCCGGCCTGGGCGTGGAGAAGAAGGAGAAGTTCTTCACCGACGATCTGGACGACTACAGCGCCATCATGCTCAAGGCCCTGGCCGACCGGCTGGCCGAAGCCTTCGCCGAATACCTGCACGAGCGGGTGCGCAAGGACCTGTGGGGCTATGCGGCCGACGAATCGCTGCCGGTGGAAGCGCTGGTGAAGGAGCAGTACCGCGGCATCCGCCCGGCCCCGGGCTACCCGGCCTGCCCGGACCACAGCGTGAAGCGCGCGATGTTCGAGGTGCTGCGCTGCGAGGAGATCGGCATGGGCCTGACCGATTCCCTGGCGATGACACCGGCGGCGAGTGTCAGCGGCTTCTTTTTGGCGCACCCGGACAGCCAGTATTTCAGCGTCGGCAAGATCGGCGAGGACCAGGTGGCGGACATCGCCGAGCGGCGCGGCATGGCCGAGGCGGATGTGGCGCGGATGCTGGCGCCGAACCTGGGGTGACATCGGGCACTCGCAGCTGGCGGGTGCGTATCCGAAAAACCGGGCGCCGCTTTAGGACCCGTCTGCATCCGGTGCAGCCGTCGGCGCCGTTTTTGGTGGCCGGCGGACCATCGATCAGCGAACCGGCGGTGCCGTGCTGATGCCGTGCCGCTGGCCGTTCACCATCAGGTCCGGCCATAGCGAAGGCACCGGTCGCACTTCCCCCGCCTCGATGGCGGTGCGCCAGTCGGCCAGCGTCAACGCCTTGCGCTCGACCCACGCCCGTTCGCCCCAGCCGTCGCCCCGCAGCGCGTACAGGCGCACCTGGGCGACGGGCTCGCCTTTCTCGATCAGCAGCACCTGCGGCGTGCGGCTGCCGTCGAGGTCGGTCAGCCAGAACAGGCAGCCCGCAGGCGAGCCGGTGCAGCGGCGGTTCCAGGACGGCAGCGTGTCGTCGGCCAGCGATTGCAGCAGCGCCGGGTCGACCGCGCTGCCGGCCGGCAGCACCGGCACCTGCCGCAGCGCCGCCAGGTGGCTTTCGCGGACTTTCGGGCTGTCGGTCGTGTCCTTCGCGGCCGTTTCCGGCCCATCCTCGTCGGCGATGCGCGCTCGCTCGACGAGGGCGCGTCGCACGATGGTGGCGCCGGGCTCGCGCGTGTCGTCGACGGCGGTGAGCCGGGCCAGCGCCGCGCGGCCGTAGACGCGGTCCCGGCGCAGATGGGTCCAGTCGAAATCGTCCGGCGCGATGCGGCCGTCGAGCAGCCGCGCCACCTGGCTGTCGACCGCCAGCTGCTGGCTGTCGGCCAGCGGCGACACCAGCATCAGCAGCACCACCACCTTCACCAGCGCCACCGCGACGTTGGTGGCGGGCAGCGCGGCCATCCAGCGCGCGCGCGGCCGCAGCAGCGAGGCGGCGTAGCCCAGCGTGTGCAGCGTCAGCACCAGCCCGACCACCGCCGCCCAGATGCGGTCGTTGCTCCATCCGTGCTGCTGCACCCGCAGCCACAGCGCCCGGTCGCCGATCAGCATCAGCACCGGCATCGCCAGCCAGGCCCAGCGGCAGGCGCCGGCCAGCCAGGCGGGCAATGCGGGCGGGTCGCGGCCGTCCTGGAAGGCCGCGTTGGCGAACACCACGCTCAGCAGCGCGAACCAGAACAGGTACAGCGCGGCATGGCGGGTGGCGAACAGCGGCGCGGTGCCGGTGAAGCACAGGCTGGCCACCCACACCACCGCGAACGCCAGCACCAGCGGCAGGAACCAGACGTTGAGGGTGAGCCAGAAGCGGCGCACCGCGGGCAGCAGCTCGGCCCGGTGCAGCACCGCGCCCAGGGCGGCACCGTAGGCGGCGCAGGTCACCGGCAGCACGAACAACGACGAACCGATGACACGCAGTACCAGGTCGATGCCGATGCTGTGCATCAGCCCGGCTGCGGCTGTCAGGAGCATCCACAGCACGCCGGTCAGCGCCCCGGCCAGCGGCAGGGCCAGCGCGTTGCGCCAGGCGCGGTCGAACAGGCGGGGATAGTCCGGCCACCGGTTCCAGGCCGGCAGGGCGCCGTACACGGTGACGAGGGTGAAGCAGAGCACCGCCGCGGCCAGCGCTTGGCTGAAGTCGGCCGACGCGGTCAGGTGCGCGCCCAGCACGCCGAACAGCAGCGCCAGCCCGAGCGCGGTCACGATTCGGCGGCGCCAGGCAGACGGCGCTTCGTCGCCGAGGTACCAGGCCAGCGGCAGCACCATCGCCACCCACCCCGCGGCGCCTTGCCAGCCGACGCCGAACAATGCGTGGGGCTGGTCCGCGTCGGGTACCAGCAGCAGCCACAGCACGATGCCCTGCAACAGGCCGACCAGCGGGTACGTGAAGCGCCGGGCGAAGCCGGGCGTGGCGGCGCGTGGGTGCGAAGGGGTGGGCGAGGGTGTGGGTGTGGATTGCGGACAATCTGTCATCGGGCCTCCATGAAAGCTGGCGCAGTCTAGGAGGGTGGGTGCACACGTCCGCCGCCGTTCGTCAGACCTCGACAGCAGCGAACGGCCCATGCCCCGGCCGACGGGTGCCGCGATGTCGCGCTTACCGCGACTTACAAACTGTATACAAAGGCTTCAGATGCCCTGTGTACCGTTACCGCTCGCCGCGCGTTGATCCTGTCACAGGGCAACGCCCGGATCGAAAGGACATACGCCATGGACCCCGTTTTCGACAGTTCCCCCGGTCAGAAGAATGCCGCCCCGCTCGCGGCCGGCCAGCCCCCGGCCCCGGCCGCCAATCGCCCGCTGTGGGCAGCGGTCGGCGTGCTGGGTGTCGCGGTAGCGGCGCTGGGCGGCACGCTGCTGTGGCAGAACGCGCACCGCGACGACGGTGCGCCGGTGCAGGCGCTGGCCTCGGCGCCGGCGCCGGTACAGGCGTTGACGCGGGACGACGTGCAGTCGGAAAAGCCGGAGAAGGTCGCGTCGGCGGCGCCGGTGGCCGTCGCGCCCGCGCCGGCACCGGCGGTGACCCGCCCGGTGGTCACCGCCCCGGCGCCGGCACCGCGCCCCGCCCACAACAGCGGCAGCGGCTACACCGGCAACTACGCCAGCGCACCGGTGGCCTCCACCCGCGCGCCGGTGTGCGCCGATTGCGGCCGCATCGAATCGGTCACCCCGATCCAGCAGGCCGCACCGGCCAGCGGCCTGGGCGCGGTCGCCGGCGGCGTGCTCGGCGCGGTGCTGGGCAACCAGGTGGGCCACGGCAACGGCCGGGCCGCGGCGACGATCCTCGGCGCGGGCGGCGGCGCGTTCCTGGGCAACACGGTCGAGAAGCGCACCCGCACCAACACCACCTACGAGATCCGGGTGCGCATGGACAACGGCTCGGTGCGGACCTATACCCACAACGAGCCGGTGCCGGTCGGTGGCCGGGTGACGGTCGAAGGCAACGGCTTCCGCCTGGGCCAGGCCGCCACCTATTCGACGGTGGCCGCCCGCGATCCGTACTACCAGCCGGTCAGCGAGCCGCAGGGCTCGTATTCCTCGAACCGCTACTGACCCTGGTGCCACGGGCTCGGACGCCGTCGGTATGCGCCTACCGACGGAGTCAGGTTCTGCCGCTCGCCTGACCGCGCCGCCGGCAGGATGCTCGCGGCATGTTCGCCCATCCTTCGACCCGCCATCCGCATAGCCTGGCGGGTCGCGTCTGGTTGCTGTTCCGGATCCTCTGGTGGCCGGTACGTTCGGTGGTGCATCCGCTGTGGAAGGCGGCCGTGCTCTGGACCGAGGCCGAGGGCCTGCGCATGAGCGCTGCCATGTCCTTCTACGGCATGCTGAGCCTGGCGCCGCTGCTGGTGCTGGTGGTGGCGATGTTCGGCTGGTGGGTCGACCGCAACCTGCTGGAGAACAGCCTTATCTCGCAGATCCAGGCGGTGGTCGGCGAGCGCGGCGCCGACGTGGTGCGCCAGGCCATGGACAGCGCGCGGCAGCCCTCCGAAGGGCTGCGTGCCTCGATCATCGCCACGGTGCTGCTGGTGGTCGGCGCCACCGGTGTGTTCGCCGAACTGGAATCGGCGATGGAGCGCATGTGGCTGCAGGGCCGCAAGGCGCCCGAAACCCCCTGGTGGCACACCGCGTCGCAGCGGCTGCGCGGCGTGGCCTACATCCTGGCGTTCGGCTTTTTGCTGCTGGTGTCGCTGGTGGTGACCGCGGCGTTTCACATGATCGAGACGCAGGTGGCGCGCTGGCATCTGCTGGCGCCGGTACTGCGGCTGGGCAACGAGACCCTGGCCTTCCTGTTCACCACCATCCTCTTCACCGGGCTGATGCGCATGTCGGCCGGCCCGAAGCCCACCTTCCGCTATCTCGTCACCGGCGCCTGCCTGGGCGCCGCGCTGTTCGCGGTGGGCAAGCATGTGCTGGCCTTCTATCTGTCCACCGCGGCGGTGGTGTCGGCCTATGGCGCGGCCGGGTCCCTGGTGGTGGTCCTGATGTGGATCTACTTCTCGTCGGCGGTGCTGCTGTTTTCCGCCGGCTGCGCGCAGGCCCTGGCCGAGGCGGCCGAGCCTACCGCCCCCTAGCCGGCCGCCTTACTTCTCGGCGAAAGCGCGCTCGACCACGAAATCGCCCGGCGTGGAGGTGTTGCCCTCCTTGAAACCGCGCGCTTC
>JAKONS010000196.1 GCA_022701845.1 Burkholderiaceae bacterium | reverse complement strand
CCGGCCGACTGCATGCATGTCGCCCTGACCGGACTGCTCGACTACCGGCCGGACCTGGTGGTGTCGGGCATCAACAACGGCGCCAACATGGGCGACGACACCATCTATTCCGGCACCGTCGGCGCTGCCATGGAGGGTTTTCTGTTCGGCGTGCCCGCGATCGCTTTTTCGCAGGTCGAAAAAGGCTGGGGCGAGTTGGAATCGGCCGTCCGCAAGGCCTGCGAGATGGTCCAGGAACTTGCCAGCGGCCGCCTCGTCGGCGATGCGCCCTGGCTGCTCAACGTGAATATTCCCAACCGTCCGTACGACCAGTTGCGCCCGGTGCGCTTGTGCCGGCTCGGTCGACGGCATGCCGCCGAACGCGTCATCACCCAGACCAGTCCGCGCGGCGAAACCATGTACTGGATCGGCGCCGCCGGCGTCGCCAAGGACGATTCCGACGGCACCGATTTCCATGCGGCGGCCAACGGTCATGTGGCCATGACTCCGCTCAAGGTCGACCTTACCGACCACGACAACATGGGTTACTGGGTCGACGCGGCGCAGCGCCTGGGCGGCGCGCTGGAGCCAATGGCCGACCACGATCCCGACGAAGGCCGTGTGCGCGCTCCGGCGTGATGCCGGGCAGATGGCCAACGTGAGCGAGCGCCCGTCCTTTCCCGCGCGCCTGCCGTCGAACGGTACGGGCGCCCGCAACCCGCGCAGCATGTCGTCGGGCCCTGCCATTCCGCATTCGCCCGCCGCGTCCGCTCCGGCGACAACGCTGGCGACCGGTGCCGGTCGCCCGGTCGGGGCGGAGCCCGATTGCACGGCGGTGCGTGCCCACATGGTCCGCAAGATCGAAGCGCAGGGCGTGCGTTCCACCGCCGTGCTGCAGTCGTTGGGCGCGGTGGAGCGGCATCGCTTCGTCGATTCGGCGCTGCGCGCCCAGGCCTACGAAGACACCAGTCTGCCGATCGGCCTGGGGCAGACGATTTCCAAGCCGGGCGTGGTGGCGCGCATGTGCGAACTGCTGCTCGGCGCCGAGATCGCGCGCGGCGGGCCGCTGGGGCGGGTGCTGGAGATCGGTACCGGTTGCGGCTACCAGGCGGCGGTGCTGGCCCTGATGGCGCGCGAGGTGTATTCCATCGAACGTCTGCGCGGCCTGCACGAGAAGGCGCGTGCCAATCTGCGGCCGTTCCGCATCGCCAACATTCACCTGTTGTTCGGCGACGGCATGGTCGGTTATGCCAAGGGCGCGCCGTACACCGGCATCATCGCCGCCGCGGGCGGAGAGGCGATACCGGACGCCTGGTGCGAGCAGCTTGCGGTCGGGGGCCGGCTGGTCGCCCCGATGGCCACCCGCGCTGGTCGACAGACCTTGATCGTCATGGACCGGACGAGCCAGGGCATGCGCCAGACCGTGCTCGAAGACGTACATTTTGTCCCCCTAAAATCCGGAATTGCTTAAAGGAAATGTTTATGTTGGCGATGTGTGGACGTGGATGGTGGATGACGGGAGCGCTCTTCGCACTTTCGGTGCTGACGGGTTGTGCGCCGCAAACCCCATTGCGCGTACCGCCGGTCGAAGACAGGGGTCCGGGTGCCAGTTCCTTCGGCGGCGCCGGCACCGCGCCCGCTGCACCGGCCTTGACGGCCAAGCCTTTGCCTGGCGCCGAGAACGCCGGCAAGCCCGGCTACTACACCGTCAAGCCCGGCGACACCGTACGCAAGGTAGCCCAGGATTCGGGGTTGAACTGGCGCGACGTCGTTCGCTGGAACGATCTGCCGAATGCCGATCTGATCGAGGTCGGGCAGGTCCTGCGTGTGGTTCCGCCGACGGGCACCACCCCTCCTGTGGTGGCGCAGGGCACGAGCCCGGCGGCACCGGCAGTCGTCGGCACACCGCTCGTGCCTGCCCCTGCGACTGCCGCACGTCCTGCCGCTGGCAGCAGCGGTGGTGAGGAAGATCTCGCATTCATCTGGCCCGCTCCGGGCCCGCTGCTGGCATCTTTCGACGAAGCGAAGAACAAGGGCTACGACATCGGCGGCAAGGCTGGCGACCCGGTCGTCGCGGCGGCCGACGGCCGGGTGGTGTATGCGGGTGCGGGTTTGCGGGGGTACGGAAACCTGATCATCCTCAAGCACAACAACACGTTCCTGACGGCGTACGCCCACAACCAGAAGCTGTTGGTCAAAGAGGACCAGACGGTGCGCAAGGGCGACAAGATCGCGGAGATGGGATCGAGCGATGCCGATCGGGTCAAGTTGCATTTTGAAATTCGCCGTCAGGGAAAACCGGTCGATCCATCCCGGTATCTCGCCTCACGCTAACGACGGGGCAATCGATTCAGCATGTCGAAAACGGACCTTCGGGTCCGTTTTTCATGGGCTTTTACTAATGCAGTGTCCAAGCTCTCCACAAGTATCAAGCGGTTAGGAAAGCCGGGCAAATACTACGATCGTAATTTCTGATAGTGCATGCTCACTTCGGCGTTTTATTTGGTTAAATTGGTGCGTTGCCCTCATTGCGTCGGCATCCGTCAATTCACTATTTAATGCGAGAGCTTTCATGTCCGAAAATGCATTTCTTCCACAATACACGCTTAGCCGAAGCGCTAAAGTCGCATCGCGTATTCTGGTTGCAACCTTGGCATTGGGCATGGCGTTCGGCGTCTACGCTCAGCCGCTTCCTGCCCCCGCCCGTACTGCAGCCAATATCCCAAGCAATAGCCAGGCCATTGCCGGCCAGTCGGTCAAAATCGCTTTGACCCAGATGAAGGTGGTGAAGACGCCGGATGGCAAGGAAGTCTTGGAAGACGCTTCCAAAGTGAAGCCTGGCGATATCCTTGAGTATCGAGCTACTTATACCAATGTGAGCGGCAAGGCAGTGAGCGGTCTCGTTGCGGATCTGCCCATACCCGAAGGCCTAGCCTATATTCCTCGAAGCGCCAAGCCGTCTGTTGAGTTGGTGAAAGCTGCCACCATCAACGGAGAGTTCGCCGTCGAACCTTTGGCTCGGAAGGTCGACGGAAAATCCGTACCGATTCCATACACGGAATATCGAAAGCTTCGCTGGAATCTAGGCCAGTTGCCAGCCGGTGGCGTTACCGCTGTCTCGGCACGTGCGCAAGTCGAAACCGTCGAGCCTGTATTGCCTAAGTTGCAGTCCGGCGAGAAAGCAGCGGCTGCTGCTATCGGTGCAAAGCCCTCGGCGCACTAACGCACCGCCCACCCCCCATTTCTTTTCTCAAGCGAATCCGGCAACGCAAAAGCGTTTGCCGGCAGGGCATTGCTGCGTGTCCTGTTTCGTATTGATCGTATTCCCCTGTCTCAATCGATCTCATATCGAGGAACAACTCTGTGAATTTAATAAATCCTCATCCACGAAAGAAACTGGCATCGCCGGTTTGGTGGTCCGGCGCGGGCACGATGGCCTTAGGCCTGATGTTCGGAGGTTCGGCAGTATTCGCTGCTGCACCGCCAGCGCTGACGAATATCGGTAATACGGCTTCGGCAAGCTTTCTGGATTCCAGCGGCAAGCCAAATATCGTCACTTCCAATCCGGTGGTTACGGTGGTACAGCAAGTCGGGGCATTTGCCCTCGATGGAGTAACCGGACCGACGACCACCATCATCAATACCAAGACGGTCACGGCGGGCGGCACGGTATACGCGCCCCACGTGCTCACCAATACCGGCAACGGGTCCGACAGCTTCAATATCTCCGTCGAGAGCGCCAACAAACTGTTCTCCAAGATCGAGATTTTTGCCGACGACGGCAGTGGCAATCCGAGCGGGGCGCCACTCTGCTCGACCACCGGCTCGGCAATCTGTACCACCTCTGCTCCCGTCACTGCGGCCGGCGGCAATGGCGTTTACAAGTTCGTTGTCGCGTACACACTTGCGGCAACCGCAACGACCGGCGCTACGCCTTATGACAGCGCAACGATCACCGTTACCCCGATCGCAGCGTCGACGGGCCTCTATGCGACGCCGAGCGCCAGCGCCAAGGATGCTGTCAACCTGACGACCGGAGCCGCATTCACCATGGGCAAGAGCATCAGCGCGCCCGCGGTCGCAGCGCCGGGTGGCGGTGCATGGCCTGCTGCAGTGGTAGGCGGCAAGGCTTCGACCTCGGCCACATGCCAGACCACGTGGTCGTCCACTCTCGCTTCCACGCCGACCTGCACCTATACGGTGTACACATTGACCATCAGCAACATCGGTGCAGCTGCTGGCCGATTCGCTATGACCGACCAGTTGCCGGCCGGTCTGACCTATGTCGCCGGATCGGCGGTGTGGAGCAGTGCACCTGGTACCGCGCTCACCGACGCTTCGCAGGGTGATGCTTCTGGCATCGACTACCAATACAGCGGCGGCAAAATCGCGGCGGTCGTAGCGTCGATTGCGCCGAACGTTTCGCAGACCCTGAGTTTCGTGGTGCTGGTCAACAACACGGCGTCGGTCGGCACCGCGTCGACGACCAACATCGGTTACTACAACTCTGGCGATGCTGGTCCAACCGCGACTTCCAATGTCCCCGGCCCCGTCACCACGCCAACCGGCACCACGCCATATACAGTTTCGGGTAGCTACGGCGTCGTGGTGGGAGCCGTGTCCTCCACGTCGGTCACCGCACTCGACGCGGTTCCCGGGACACCGAACGGTACGCCCAGCGACACCACGACGGTCGCGCAGGCAGTAGCGGGATCGCTCATCAAGTTTGAGCAAAAGGTCTACAACACCGGCGACTCGACCGACACCATCAACCTGACGGTAAGCCCTGGATCCTTCCCCACCGGGACTACGTTCTTCCTGTTCAGTGCCGATGGTGCGACGCCCTTGTACGACACCGGCGCGCTCGACGGAGTGCTAGACACCGGTCCCCTCCCGGCGGGCGGCAGTACAACGGTGGTGGTGGCGGCATTTCTGCCGAGCGGACTGCCCGTCGGCGTCGTCAACTACAGCGCAGTGCTGACCGGTACATCGCAGAGCAGTCCGCAACGCAAGGACGCCACGCTCGACACGCTGACGAGCATCTCGCGTGGGCTGGTCGACTTGACGAACACCGCTGCTGGCAATGGAACAGCCGGTGCAACCGCCAATGGCGACGTGGGCCCCGGCCCGAGCCCGGCACCTACGACGGTCAACACCACCACGCCCGGTACACCGACCGGTTTCAACCTCTATGTCGCCAATAATGACGTGGCAGCACGCTCCTACACGCTGGCAGCAAGCGCTTCTCCGAACTTTCCAGGCAACCTCCCTGCCAACTGGACGGTAAAGTTTGTCGCCGGCGCCGATAACGCCTGTCTGCCTGCTACGGCCGGCATTACCGAAACCGGTTCGATCGCATCCAACGGCCAAGCTGTGTTTACTGCTTGCGTTACACCCGGCCCGCAGCAGGGTGCGGTAACTGCATTGAAGATTTACTTCAAAGTCGTGGCGACAACCGCGAACAACGCCGGTGTGGTGGGTAGCGATACGAAGACCGATGCGGTCACCGTCAATCCATCTACTGCTGCAAGGTTCGCGGCGCTTCTGGTCGGTAGCAATACCGGTGAGTTGTCGAGCCCCGGCTCTGTCGTCTACTCGCACATCCTGACCAATACCGGCCTCGAGACCTGCGGCCCGTACACCCTGCAAGTGGCATTGGCTCCTGCAGATATCGTCGCCGGGTGGACTTATGCGGTCTACCTGGATCTGGACGGCAATGGTCAGATCGGCGCTGGCGATCAGCTGGTGACGGGACAAATAACCACGCCTCTTCTCACCGGCGCAGCTAACGCCCGGAAGATTCTTGTACGTATCGGCGCCCCCGGTGGTTTGCCGGTCGGAACCACCGGTCTGGCAACGGTCACCGCAGTGTTTGCGGCGCCTAACAGCTGCGGTTCGCCATCCGTTGTCGATCTGACGACTGTCACGACTGGTTCTATTCGGGTCTACAAAGGCCAGGCATTGGACCAGACCTGTGACGGGGTAGCCGACGCAACCCCGGCACCGGCTCAGCTCGACGTCAAGCCAGGCAGCTGCATCTACTACCACGTCACGGCTGTGAATGAAGGCGTAGCTCCGGTGGGTAATCTCACGGTCACTGATCGAGCCCCCGCCTATACCACGCTGAGTGCAACGCAGCCGACGGTCAAATGCAGTGCGACAAATATCACGGGCACGCCTCCTGTATTCGCAACGGTGGGCACAGAAGTGAGCTGCGGTAGTTCCGCTAATGTGCTCAATCCTGGCGGTACTGTCAGCCTGGATTACACGGTAATCATCGACCGGTAATTCCCCCTCGGCAACTTTCTCGCGCAGGTAATCCCTGCAAGTCAGAGCCGTGACCACTGCGTCACGCGCTCTGCCTTTCCCCCTTTCGTCTGAATAAAGACGCCAGAGGAAAAGGTTTTTGTTTAATCGGCATAAAAAGCCGACCAAGGTTGGTGAAGTGAATCTGTTTTTGAATAAATTCTGTCGGCGATATGCAGGCGGTGTCGCGTCTGCGGTTGCAGCAAAATTCCTGCTTTGCTTGTTCGGCTTTTTGCTGGCGGCGGATGCATTTGCTGTCCCGGCGCCGGCAGGTGTCTCCATACGAGCGCAGGCCACAGCAAGCTACATCCCGGCTGGCATTTCCCAAACGGAAACCGCTTCTTCCAACGTTGTGATCGCGACCATCATGGCAGTGGAGGCCGCCACCCTCGGCCAAACTCAGGCGGTGACGAGGGCACCCGGCGCGAACGTCGTATTCAGCCACGTTCTTGCCAATATAGGCAATGTCCCGTCCAGCTACACCGTGAACCTGGTGACCGACGGGCCGGGATGTTCGAAGAGCAATATTGCTCTCGGCTCAGCCCAAGTGTTGAGGGACACCAATAACAACGGTGTCGCAGATGCGGCAGATTCGGTACTGGCTCTGGACGCGGCAGGGGTATTGGATCTTTCGCCCGGTCAAAGTACGGCATTGCTCGTTACCGGGAATTTGCCAGTCGTTCCCTCTGGTAATGCGTGTGTGGCTTTGACCATAACCACCAAGCTGCAGAACATCGTCGTTACCAATCAGGACAGTGTCGCCATCGGAAATGGTGCTGTGATGCTCCTGTCAAAGTCAGCACAGTATTCCGGCCCAGTCGTGCCAGGCCAAACCCGTATCGATTTCAACATCACGGCCACCAACGTCGGCGGTCAAGATGCGCGACCTACCGGTAATTTGGCTCCCACCGGATCGGCCTTGTTCGTTGATGGCCGGCCAAGCACCTTGGTATTGCTGCGCGACGTCATCCCGGTGGGCGCGCAGTATGTTGTTGGTAGCCTTCAGACGACCGCGGCGAAGGCAGTTCGGCTTTACCGACGGCCGGGAGATCCAGAGTTCACTTTTCAGACGACTGAAGATCGCTTCGCGACTGAAGTCGCTATCGGACTCCCTACATCGGTCGTCACCAACGCATCCATCTCGATGCAGTTTGCGACCACGGTAATTGCAAGTCACTCTGGTGATATTCGCAATACTGCCCAGAGTTATTACAACGATGGGGTTTCTTCCGTAGTCGCCGCATCGAATACGGTCGTAATCGGGTCGAATCAAGCCCGCTTGGGGGTCGCGAAAGAGGCGTCCACACCGGTAATGAACCGCGGAGCCGATGGAGCGCCCGATGGCACTGCCACGGTTCAGTTTCGCATCCATTTGCGCAGCTATGGGTCGGCGTGGCTATACGATATTCAGGCGACCGATCTCCTGGAAGGTGCGGAAGCTGGAAAATTCGGCGCCTACACGACTGCTGCGATTCCCGCCGCTGGTCACTACACGATCTTGCCTGGGTCGATGAACGTTACCGGCAATCCAAGCACTACAATCGATCGTTCGTTCAACGGCACCGCTGCCAACCAAAATTTGTTAGCGCCGGGTTCGTCGCTTTCACCAGGCGCCGAGGCGGTTGTGCAGTTCGATGTGCGGGTGAATCTCACCGGGCGCACTGCAGCACTGACCAACGTTTCCAAAGGAATTGCCGCGATCGTTCCGGGCGGAACTCCTTCGGTGCGTGACGATTCTGTGGATGGCGCTAATCCGGATCCCGATGGCGACGGCGATCCGAATAATAATTCGTCCGCTACGGTTGTATCGACACAACTGCCAGTGCTTTCATTGGTGAAATCAGCCTCGCTGCCGCGGCGTATTGGCGCGGGCATCTATCAATTAGATTACACCTTGCGCGTCACCAACAGTGGTGGTGCGCTGGCGCCCAACGTTCGGTTAATAGACAACCTTAATTGTGCACTCGCCAATGACTTGAGAGGCGGCACCATTCGCGAATGGGAGTTAATTGGTACTCCGAGAGTCAGGAACGGGTACCTTGCAGTTTCACCCGGGTTTACCGGCAAAGCACAGTGCAATCGCACCAAAGAAGAAAGTACTGATGCCTTTAATCCGCCCACTGAACTGGTGCTGAGTTTGACCGACGGAAGCCGGTCACTCGGTGCCGGTCAGTCCGAAGAGGTCACGTTTACGGTTCAGGTCACCACCGCTGATGGCACCGGAGCGAATCGAGTCTTGGTCACCAACAAGGGTTGGGCCGTTGCTTTCGACAAAAATACGGTCGGCTTTACTTCGGCAAATGTCGTTGCCGCAGCGACAAGTACCGTTCAGTCTGTATTGACCGACCCGCAGGGAACGGTTTACGACGCCGTGTCGCGCATGCCCGTGGCAGGTGCAGTCGTCACCTATACGCGGCAATCGTGTAGTGGTGGAACGGCCGGACCGATCTCCCCAGGTGAATTGTTTGGAGGGGCGGCTGGTGTATATAGCTTCAACTCCAACGGCAGTGTTTCCATGACGACCGGTGGAGACGGCGCTTACCAGTTCTTCTTGAAATCTCCGCCAGTCAGCGGCTTGTGTACTTATGGAGTCTCTGTGATTCCGCCTGCTGGAAGTGCCTATCTCTATCCCTCCGAGTTAATTCCTGTATCTCCAGGAACATTCGCTACTTGCGGGTTGGTGGTGCCGAATGCGGGAGCGCCGAAGGGTGGTGATCCGACTACTTATTTTACTTCTGTCGTTGCCGGTATTAACGCCTCGGGAGGAGCGGCGTGCGAAGTAGTGCACAACCATATTCCACTTGATCCGGGAAATATTCGGGGTCTGACGTTGCGAAAAGAAGGCAGCAAACGCCAAGCCGAGCTGGGCGATTTTCTGGAATACGCATTGACGGTGACCAACAAGACGGGTGCCTCGATAACTGGGTTTAGTTTCGACGATCGTTTGCCTCCCGGTTTTGGCTATGTCAGTGGCAGCGCGCGCATGAATGGCGCTGTCGCCAGCGATCCCAAAGGCGGCAGTGGTCCTACCCTGACGTTCGGTTTTCCGGAGATGCAGTTGGCGGCCGATGCTTCAGCAACGCTGCGCTATCGGGTTCGCATTGGTGTGGGAGCTCCTACGAACGGGGATGCGGTCAACCGCGCGACCGTGCGCGCCGGCCCGTTGACCTCCAACCTTGCCATCTGGACGGTTCGTGTTTCGGGCGGCGTTTTTTCTGATGAAGCCTTTGCCTTCGGGAAGGTCTATCTGGATTGCAAGCGCGATGGAGTCCAAGGCGGCGCGGACGAACTTGGCATCCCGGGTGTGCGTCTTTATCTCGAAAACGGCACTTTTGTCATTACTGACGTGGAAGGGAAATGGAGCTTCTACGGACTCAAACCTATCACGCACGTGCTTCGTGTAGATGAGTCAACGCTCCCGCTCGGTGCCAAGTTGGCGGTACTCGACAGCAGAAATGCGGGTAACCCCGCGAGCCGGTTTGTCGATTTGGTCAAAGGTGAATTTCACAAGGCTGATTTCATCGTCCAGAGCTGTGAAAAGGCAATCACCGACGAGGTGATGTCTCGCCGTACCGCCATCGGTGCCAATCCTGCCACTGAGCTGGAGGCCCAGTTGCGGACAAGACTGGATGCGGAAGGACGAACGCAAGTAGTGGGCGACACGCGGGGAATGCCAGCGAGCGGTCAGTCGTCCGGCATCGGCATGATCGGCCCCCAATTAGGCAGTTCCGCGCCCCTGATCGCATTGCCGTCAGGTGCATCGGGCACGAGCGGTGGTTTCGTCGGGGCTGCTGGCGCCAACGGTGGAACTCTGGGCGCGATCAGCAATGGCATGGCGCCTCAAGCCGGCAGTCTGTTTAATTCGGTGGCGGGTGTGCGATCTACCGCGAAAGCGGCGTCCATCACCAGTGGATCGGCAGTCAGTCCCGGAGCACTCGATACGAGGTCGGGACTCACATCCGGCGCCATGTTGGAACCTCGTTCGGTTCCATTGCTGCCGGCGGCAACGCCCAGTCCGATCGAGCTTGAGGCGGCATTGGCTTCGGTCACTGTCAATGCGCTTGGTTTCGTCGGCTTGGAGGACGGTGACACGGTGCCAAACCAATCCATCAATGTCCAGGTAAAAGGAGAAACGGGTTCGACCTTCCGCCTTACCGTCGATGGCGTCGAAATCAACGAAAAGCGCGTGGGAAAGAAGGCGACTTTTGCTGCCAGAGACATGGTGGCGTGGGAGTACATCGGCGTTTTGCTGAAAGCTGGCAAGAACAGGCTTGAAATCGCTGCATTCGACGGTTTTGGTAATCCGCGAGGAAATGCAGTGGCGATTAATGTGGTTGCTCCAGACAAGCTTGGTGCAATCGACATCGTTGTGCCGGAGTCCGCACGCGCTGATTTACGGTCGCCTATATCCGTACGTGTTCGTCTCAAAGATGCCGCTGGGGTGCCAGTAACCGCTCGCACCCAGGTGACCCTCGAATCGGATCGGGGCCGCTGGTTGGTTGACGACATGAATCCCAATGAGCCTGGCGCGCAAGTGTTCATGGAAGGCGGGCAGGCAGAGTTTCAGTTGCTTCCACCGGGAGAGCCGGGGAACGCACGTCTGCGTGTAAGTGCGGCCGATCTAGTCGAGGAAACCAGCATCGCGCTGCTGCCCGAACTGCGTCCGATGATCGGCGTCGGCATAGTCGAAGGCATTCTCGACTTCAGCAAGCGCGGTGGTCTACCCATCGGCGCCATGCCGGCCGGCGCCGCTTTCGAGGCTGAACTCAGCAGCCTCGGTGGGGACAGCTCCCGTACGCGTGCATCCGGACGAGCAGCATTTTTCTTCAAAGGAGCAGTGAAGGGCGAATATCTGCTGACAGCTGCACTGGATACCGACAAGCGGCAGAAAGATCGGCTGTTCCGCGATATCCGGCCCGATGAGTTCTATCCGGTCTACGGTGATTCGGCGGTAAAGGGTTTCGACGCCCAGAGCACGCAGAAGCTCTATGTACGCATCGACAAAAACCGGTCTTATCTGCTGTATGGCGATTTCACGACCGCGAGCAGTCAGGAGGTTCGTAGTTTGAGCCAGACCAATCGCACGCTGACCGGCATGAAAAATGTTTACGAGGACGAAAAGATCAGAGCGACCACCTATGTCGCCCGTACATCGCAATCTCAGCAGATCGAGGAATTCCGTGCGCTCGGTACTTCCGGCCCTTATTACCTGAGTGCCACCGGCGGTGAATTCATCGACAACAGCGATCAGATCGAAATTGTCGTGCGAGATCGAAACCAGCCCAACGTGGTGTTGCAGCGGACGCCAGTCGTCCGGTTCATCGACTACACGGTCGAATCCTTGACGCGGCGCATTCTCTTCACACGGCCGATCGCGTCGGTCGACGCGAATCTCAACCCGCAATCGATCCGCGTCACTTATGAGGTCGACAGCGGCGGCGCCAAGTTCGTCGTTGCAGGGACAGATGTACAACTTCGCGTGACCGACCGACTGCAGCTGGGAGTCGTTGCGAATACCGACCAGAACGACGCGAATCAGCGCGATCTGACCGCACTCACCGCTTTGGCGCGTGTGGGTGACAACACGACGGTCGCTGCAGAACTCGTGCGCACCCATTCGGACGAGCGCGGCAGTGGTGGTGGGGGACGGATCGAATTACGCCACCAGGACGAAAAGCTGGCGGTCGTAGCGCTCGCCAGTAAAACTTCGTCTACGTTCGACAACCCAGGGGCTAGCTTCAGCGCTGGCCACACCGATGTTTCGGCGCGGGCGGAATTGAAGATCGACCCGACGCTCGCGCTGCGGGCCGAAACCCTCTACAGCAAGGATGCGCTGCTGACCCACGACCGCAAGGGAGCGACCGTCAGCGCACAGAAGAAGCTGAGCGACAACGTCGTGGTGGAGGCCGGTGTTCGCCATGGGCAGAGCGCCACTGCGCTGGGCACCAGTGCAGGTTTCGACTATGGAAGGGCATCTACCTACAACAACGCACTGGGCAGTAATCTTTCCGCGGGCAATACCACCTTTCTCGGTGCTGCCGCGGCCGCTAACGCGCAGAACGACGATCTGACAACCTTGCGTGGTCGTGTGTCGGTGCAGGTACCGGAGGTGAAGGGCCTGCAGGCGTTCGTCGAGGCGGAACAGGATGTGAAAGCGTCGGACCGCCATACCGTGGCGATCGGCGCGAACTACGCGTTGACCGACAAGAGCCGTGCATACGGTCGCTATGAGCTGATTTCGAGCTTGTATGGCCCGTACAGCCTGGCCAGTACCCAGACCAACAATATCGGGGTTCTGGGGATCGAAAGCGCGTATATGGAGGGCGGGCGGGTCTACAACGAATACCGTCTTGCGGATTCGATCGACGGCCGCAGCGCAGCGACGGCCATCGGCGTGCGCAATACGGTGCAGGTCAGTCCCCGCATCCGCCTGACCGGCGGCATCGAGCACACCCGCAACCTTTCAGGCGCCAGCAATTCGGTCAACACCGCGACCGGCTACAGCAATAGCCGGCTGGGTGAATCGACTGCGCTCACTGGAGGTGCTGAATACCAGGAAGACGGTTTGAAAGCCAGTGGCGTACTGGAAGCACGTAATGGTTCCGATGCCACCACCCGGCTTTTCAGCGCTGGTGTGGGCTACAAGGTCAATCCGGAAGTGAGTGTGCTTGCCCGTAGTGTCGTCAGCGATAGCGTGGGGCAGGGTGCGAGCGGCGGCAATGAACGGCTGCTCCAGCGTCACCAGGTCGGCGTCGCGTATCGGCCGGTCGACACGAACGTGTGGAACGCGCTGGCCCGCTATGAATACAAGGGGGAGAAAGTCGTGGGCGGGGGGAACGCGTCCGGCGCCGCCATCGGGACCGGCAGTACGTTCGGGAACAGCTCGGGCAATGCAGTGTTGCCCGGCAAATACACAGCCAACATATTCTCGGCACATTTGAATGTGAATCCGCAGCGCGGCTTGCAGATCACGTCCCGGTATGCGGCAAAAGTCAGCCATGCGGACGACGGCAGTTTGGTCAGCCGGTATTGGGCGCAACTGCTGCAGGGGCGCGTCATCCAGGACATCAACCAAGACTGGGACATCGGTCTGCAGATCGGCGCGTTGTATGGACAAGGCGGAGCGCTGCAGAAAACGCTTGGTGCGGAAATCGGATACCAGGTCTACCGCGATATGTGGGTATCGGGCGGCTACAACTTCGTCGGCTTGTCGGACCGCGATCTGACAGCGAACGAATACACCAGCAAGGGGGCTTATGTCCGCATGCGGGTGAAGTTCGACGAGACGGCCTTCGGCTCCGCTCCGGTGAATGGCGAGACACCCCGTGCAAGCGCACCTAGCCCTGCCAGCGTGCAAGTCCCGGAGTCCCTGGTGCGGCAACCCGATGCACCCGCACTCGAGATGGCACCGCAGCTCGGTGCGCCGGTGCTGATGACCCCGGTGGAGCAATACGACCTGCCGCCTGCGGCAAATGCGCCTGTCATGCGGGGTGTGGTGCAGCGTTAGAAATGGCCAGGGGGAAGTGTCGATGCAGTCGACGTTCCCTTCGCCTTACTGGCATGCGGTCGGGTTTCAGCTTTCGGTTTTTCTCGTCATGCCCGGGGCTGCCATTTCCCGAATCCACTGTTTGAAACCCGAGAGCGCGGGGGTTTCTCCGCCGATAGCGGGGGAGACCAGGTAATACGCGCGTTCCACGGGGGGCACGTGGAAACTGGCGACCACCAGCTGCCCTGTCGCGAGCTCCGCATCGACCAGCATGCGCGGCACGAGAGCGGCTCCCAAACCGTGCGCGGCGGCAACCGCCACCATGGAGAACAGTTCATAGCGGGGACCATCCAGCGCATTCGCGGTGGTGACACCCAAGGCGGCAAACCATCGTTGCCATGCGTGGGGGCGGGTGCTTTGCTGCAGCAGCGGTAACTGCGCCAACGCGGCGGGCGGAAGGCATGTGTGACCGGATGGCAGCAAGCGCGGGCTGCATACCGGGACCACGTCTTCATCGAGCAGATGTTCGGCCACGATGCCGGGCCAGTGCGCCACCTGCTCCGGGGTGCCGGCATACAGGGCGGCGTCGAAACCCGAGTCTTCGAAAATGAAGGGCCGCGTGCGGGTTTCGATATGCACGGTGATGCCGGGCTGGCGCTGTGCCAGCAAAGGCAGGCGGGGTACCAGCCACCGCGTGGCGAATGTCGGCACCGCCGCAAGGGTGAGGGCACCGCCTCGCCCTTGGCCGGCCATCAGGTCCAGCGTGTCGCGCTCCATGCCCTGGAGACTGCGCGCGACCTGCCGGCTGTACTGCAGGCCAGCCGGTGTCAGCACCACGCCGTGCCGGGTACGGCGGAACAGGGCCAGACCGACGAAGCTCTCCAGCGCAAGGATCTGTCGGGACACCGCGCTTTGTGTCATCGAGAGCTCCTCTGCTGCGCGGGTATAGCTGCGGTGCCGTGCCGCAGCCTCGAAACATGCCAGTGCCTGCGTGGATGGGATTTTTCGACGCATGCTTAAAACGGGGTTGATGGCGGTCGATCAAACGGGCCCGAAGGCTGTTTGAAAACGAAGACATGAATTTTGCGCATTTCTGCGTGCGTAATTCTCGTTTGCTTTCCTGGCCCATGCACCGATAGGATGACTTTTTAGGCGTCGTCACGCACGGCGCCGTTCTCTCGTCTGGAGACCATCATGTCAAGCACCCGTGCCACCTTCCATTGGGAAGACCCTTTTCTTCTCGACCAGCAACTGAGCGACGACGAACGCATGGTGCGCGACGCAGCGGCTGCCTACTGCCAGGACAAGCTGGCGCCCCGTGTGCTGGACGCCTTTCGCAACGAAAAAACCGATCCGGGCATCTTTCGCGAGATGGGTGAACTCGGCCTGCTCGGCCCGACGATTCCTGAGGAATATGGCGGCCCGGGCTTGAACTACGTGGCTTACGGCCTGATCAGCCGCGAGGTCGAGCGCATCGACTCCGGCTATCGCTCGATGATGAGCGTGCAGAGTTCTTTGGTGATGGTGCCGATCTACGAATTCGGCACCGAAGCGCAGCGCCAGAAATACCTGCCCAAGCTGGCCACCGGTGAGTGGATCGGCTGCTTCGGCCTGACCGAGCCCGACCATGGCTCGGACCCGGGCAGCATGGCGACCCGTGCACGCAAGGTGGCCGGCGGCTACGAGCTGCGCGGCAGCAAGATGTGGATCAGCAACAGCCCGATCGCCGACGTGTTCGTCGTTTGGGCCAAAGAGGTCAGCGAGAGCGGCGCGGTCGGGCCCATCCGCGGCTTCGTGCTGGAAAAAGGGATGAAGGGGCTGACCGCTCCGGCGATCCACGGCAAGGTCGGTCTGCGGGCGTCGATCACCGGTGAGATCGTCATGGACGGCGTGTTCGTGCCGGAAGAAAACGCTTTCCCCGAAGTACAGGGTCTCAAGGGTCCGTTCACCTGCCTCAACAGCGCCCGGTACGGCATCGCCTGGGGCGCCTTGGGCGCGGCGGAAGACTGCTGGTTCCGTGCGCGCCAGTACGTGCTCGACCGCAAGCAGTTCGGCCGGCCGCTGGCGGCCAACCA
>JAKONS010000185.1 GCA_022701845.1 Burkholderiaceae bacterium | reverse complement strand
CCGCGCTGCGCAACCCGGATTTCGCCGCCTATGCCCGCGCCTTCGGCGGCCACGGCGAGACGGTGGCCGCGACTGCCGATTTCGCGCCCGCCTTCGCCCGGGCGCTGGCCTCCGGCCAGCCGTCGATCCTGCATTGCCGGATCGATCCGGAAGCGCTTACGCCGTCGATGACGTTGAGCGAGATCCGGGCGGCGGCGCTGGAGGCGAAGGGGGGCTGACGGGGGCTGGTGGCCAGCGACGGCGGTTGTCGACTACCCCGGGCCGCGCCGCAGCCGCGACTTCGCCACCATGCGATCGCCGGGGTGGACGGTGACGGTTGCCTCCACCAGTTCGTTGGCCTGGTCGAGGTAGCGGCGCACCATCTTCAGGCCCGGTGAACCGGCGGCAGTGCCGAGCCTTTCGGCCAGGTCGGCGGGCATGGCCACCGCCTGCACCGTCTGCTCGACCTCGGAAATGCGGCGGCCGTAATGGCTCTCGATGAGCGTGCTGATGAGGGAGCGCGGCGACTGCTCCAGCAACCGCGCGATGTCGGGATACAGGGCCGAGACATACACCCGCGTCGCACCGACCGCCTGCGCCGGATCCTCGTCCGGTCCCAGGCGCAGCATGTCGATGCGCACCCAGCGGCTGCCGGCGGCGCAGCCGATCTCGGCGGCCAGCGCATCGTCCGCTACCACATTGCCGCTGCGCTGCACCAGCCGTGCCTGGTGTGCCGCCATCTGCGTCAGGTCTTCCAGCGATGCCAGCGACTGGCTGTAGCCGCCCTGCCCCGCCACCGCCTCCACCCGCGTGCCCACCCGCTTGCGCCGCGACACCATGCCGAGCGACTGCAGCTCCGCCAGCGCGGCCCGCACCGTGGGCCTGCTGGTCGCATAGAGCGCGCACAGCTCCATCTCGGTCGGCAGCAGGCTGCCGACGGGAAAAACGCCGGAACGGATGCCGGAGGCGAGGGTCTGGGCGACCTGGGCGTAGCGGGTGTTGCTCATGGGATGAGGCAGTGTAGCAACCGCCTTGCGTCACTTGTCATGACATATTAATATGTCATTACATTACAAGGAGACAGCCATGAATTCCACCTGCATCCGGCGCCGCGTAATCGCGGCCGCCGCGGCTTGCCTGCTGGGCACCGTCGCCCTGCCCGTCCTGGCGCAGACGCCGCCCGCGGACGCCTACCCGAACAAGACGGTCACCATCGTGGTGCCGTTCACCGCCGGCCAGTCCGGCGACATCCTGGCGCGCATCCTGGCCGACGGACTGGGCAAGCAGTGGGGCAAGGGTGTGGTGGTGGACAACCGTCCCGGCGCCGGCGGCGCGCTCGGCAGCCAGATCGTGATGCGGGCACCGGCCGACGGCTACACGCTGCTGCTGAGTTCGAGCGGCCCGATCGCCATCGGTCCCCATCTCAACAAGAACGTGGGCTACGACCCGCGCAAGGACTTCACGCCGATCATGAACGTGGCCGGTGTTTCGCAGGCGCTGGTGGTGCCGGCCACCTCCCGCTTCAAGACGGTGCAGGAGCTGGTGAATGCCGCGAAGACCGCACCCGCCAAGCTCAACTATGGCAGCGGCGGCAACGGCTCCACCCAGCACCTGACGATGGAGCTGTTCAAGCAGCGCGCCGGCATCGACCTGGTCCATATCCCGTACAAGGGCTCCGCCCCGGCCTACACCGACATGCTCGGCGGCCAGCTCGACGCCCTGTTCGATTCGCTGCCGGGCGCCGTGCCCTTCGTGAAGTCCGGCCAGCTGCGGGGGCTGGCGGTCTCCACCGCCAGGCGCGACAGCACCCTGCCCGACGTGCCGACGCTCGCCGAGAGCGGCTTGCCGAATTTCGACGTGCTGGGCTGGTTGGGCGTGATGGCACCCGCGGGCCTGCCGCCGGCGCTGCGTGACCGCATCAACGACGACCTGCGCCGGGTACTGGCCACCGACGCGGTCAAACAGAGCATGGCGCGCATCGGCATGCAGACGGTCGGCGGCAGCGCCGACGACTTCGGCCGCTACATCGCCTCCGAATACGCCCGCTGGGGCGACGTCATCAAGACCGGCGGCATCAAGGCCGAATGAAAGAAAGCCACACCCCATGAAAATCACCGACATCCGTGAACTCACCGTGCGGCTCGAGGGCCAGGTCGCCAATGCGGTGGTGAGCTTCGCGGAACACACCGTGTCGCTGGTCGCGGTGTTCACCGACGCCACCCACAACGGCAAGCCCCTGGTGGGGCTGGCATTCGACTCGATCGGCCGCTTCGGCCAGGCCGGCATCCTGCGCGAACGCATCATTCCGCGCGTGCTGGCTGCGCCGGCCGCATCGCTGATGGCCGACGACGGCATCCACCTCGACCCGGCCCGGGTGCAGGCGGCCGCGATGCGCAACGAAAAGCCCGGCGGCCACGGCGATCGTGCCGCTGCCGTGGGCGCGATCGAACTCGCCATCTGGGACCTCAACGCCAAGCTCGACGACGAGCCGGCGCATGCCGGCATCGCGCGCGCCTTCGGCCGGCCCACCGAGGCCCGCAGCATCGACGTCTATGCCGCCGGCGGCTACTACTACGCGCCCGGCCAGGGCAAGACCCTGGCCGACGAACTGCGCGCCTACCAGGCGATGGGTTTTTCCGCCTTCAAGATGAAGATCGGCGGCGCGCCGCTGGCGATGGACCTGCAGCGCATCGAGGAAGCGCTGGCGCTCGCCGGCAGCGGCAGCCGGCTGTCGGTCGATGCCAACGGCCGCTTCGACAAGGCCACCGCGCTCGCCTATGCCGAGGCGATCACCCCATACCGACTGCGCTGGTTCGAGGAGATCGGCGACCCGCTCGACTACCGCCTGAACGCCGAAATCGCCCAGGCGTACCCCGGCCCGATCGCCACCGGCGAGAACCTGTTCTCGCTGGTCGACACCGCCAACCTGGTGCGCTTCGGCGGCATGCGCCCGGGCAAGGACATCTTCCAGATGGATGCCGGCCTGAGCTACGGCCTGACCGAATACGGCCGGATGATCGATCTGCTGGAAACCGAGGGCTTCGACCGGGCGCAGGCCTATCCCCACGGTGGCCACCTGATCAACCTGCACATCGCGGTCGGCCTGGGGCTGGGCGGCTGCGAGGCCTACCCGGGCGTGTTCCAGCCCTTCGGCGGCTATCCAGCCGAGTGCGCGCTGGGCGCCAGCACCGTCCGGCCCAGCGATGCGCCGGGCTGGGGGCTGGAGCAAAAGGTCGAGATGCGGCCGGCCATCGCCGCACTGCTGGGCTGACGCCCCGCAGGAGCGGCCGGCGCCTGCCTCCCTCCTGCAGCGCGATCCACCCACCCTGGGACAGGTCGCGCCACCGTTACCCCTCAGTTCCCCCCGAACGCCGCACGCGGCTCGGTGCGCGCCAGGCGCTGCAGCAGATGGTCGACCTCCGCCTGCGCCAGCCGGGTGAATGGCGCCGCCGGCTTGCGCTGCGCTGCCGAGCTCAGCAGGCCGCGCCGCATCAGGATGTACTTGCGCACCGACAAACCCACGCCCGGCTGCTGCTCGTAGCGCAGCAGCGGCAGGTGGTGGGCGTCGAACAGGTCGTGCGCCTCCTCGCGCTGGCCGGCCTGCGACAGCCGCACCACGTCGCACAGCATGTCGGGGAACGCATAGCCGGTGTTGGCGCCGTCGGCGCCGCGCTCCATCTCGTAGTCGAGGAACAGGCCGTTGTTGCCGCACAGGATCGGGATGCGGCGCATGCCCTGGGCCTCCATCGCGCGCAGGGCGGTGATCTTCTCCAGTCCCGGCCAGTCCTCGTGCTTGAGCATGGCGCAGGAAGGCAGCTCGTCGACGATGCGGCGGATCACGCCGGGCG
>JAKONS010000168.1 GCA_022701845.1 Burkholderiaceae bacterium | reverse complement strand
TGGCGCTGATGTGCCTGGCCGAGGCCCTGCTCCGCATTCCCGACAAGGCGACGCGCGACGCGCTGATCCGCGACAAGGTGGCGCACGGCGACTGGCGCCAGCATGTGGGCGAGAGCCCGTCGCCCTTCGTCAACGCCGCCACCTGGGGCCTGCTGCTGACCGGCAAGCTGGTGGCCACCCATAGCGAGGCCGGCCTCGCCAGCACCCTGGCGCGGCTGATAGGCCGGGGCGGCGAGCCGCTGATCCGCAAGGGCGTGGACATGGCGATGCGGCTGATGGGCGAGCAGTTCGTCACCGGCGAGACCATCGGCCAGGCGCTCGAGCATGCCCGGCCGCGCGAAGCCCAGGGCTTTCGCTACTCCTACGACATGCTGGGCGAGGCGGCGCTCACCGCGCACGACGCGCAGCGCTATCTGCGCGACTACCAGCAGGCGATCGACGCCATCGGCACCGCCTCCGCCGGCCGCGGCATCCAGAACGGCCCGGGCATCTCGATCAAGCTGTCGGCGCTGCACCCGCGCTACAGCCGCGCCCAGCACACCCGGGTGATGGAGGAGCTGTATCCGGTGGTGCTGGAGCTCGCCATCCGCGCCCGCACCCACGACATCGGCCTGAACATCGACGCCGAGGAAGCCGACCGGCTGGAGCTGTCGCTCGACCTGCTGGAGGCCCTGTGCTTCGCGCCGGAACTGGCCGGCTGGAACGGCATCGGCTTCGTGATCCAGGCCTACCAGAAGCGCTGCCCGTATGTCGTCGACGCGGTGGTCGACATGGCGCGCCGCAGCGGCCACCGGCTGATGGTGCGGCTGGTCAAGGGCGCCTACTGGGACACCGAGATCAAGCGCGCCCAGCTCGACGGCCAGGCCGGCTACCCGGTCTACACCCGCAAGGCGCACACCGACGTCTCCTACCTGGCCTGCGCACGCCGGCTGCTGGCGGCACCCGACGCGGTGTATCCGCAGTTCGCCACCCACAACGCGCACACGGTGGCCGCCATCCACCAGATGGCCGACCCGGCCGCGTGGCAGCCGGGCCAGTACGAATTCCAGTGCCTGCACGGCATGGGCGAGCCGCTGTACGAGCAGGTGGTGGCTCCGCCGGCCCAGGGCGGTCTGGGCCGGCCGTGCCGCATCTACGCGCCGGTCGGCACGCACGAGACGCTGCTGGCCTACCTGGTGCGGCGGCTGCTGGAGAACGGCGCCAACACCTCGTTCGTGAACCGCATCGCCGACCTGAAGATCCCGCTGGACCTGCTGGTGGAGGACCCGGTGGCGACGGTCGACCGGGCCGCGGCCGCAGAAGGCGCCGCCGGGCTGCCCCACCCCGCCATACCGCTGCCCACCGCGCTGTACGGCCCGTTGCGCGCCAACGCACGCGGGCTCGACCTGGCCGACGACGACACGCTGCGCGCACTGGCCGACGCGATGGCGGCCAGCCGCGCCACCGACTGGTCGACCGGCCCCTTGCTGGCCACCGACGGCGCCGGCCCGGACACCGGCGAGACGCTGGCAGTGATCAACCCGGCGCAGTCGGACGACGTGGTCGCCACGGTGCGCTATGCCAGCCTCGACGAGGTCGACACCGCGCTGGCCCAGGCCGAGGCGCATGCCGCCGCCTGGGCCGCCACCCCGCCGGCGCAGCGCGCCGACGCACTCGACGCCGCCGCCGCCGCACTGGAAGCCGACATGCCGGCGCTGCTCGGGCTGCTGGCGCGCGAGGCCGGCAAGAGTGCCGCCAACGGCATCGCCGAAGTGCGCGAGGCGGTGGATTTCCTGCGTTTCTACGCCGCCCAGGTGCGCCGCGACTTCGACACCGAGCGCCATCTGCCGCTGGGCCCGGTGGTGTGCATCAGCCCGTGGAATTTCCCGTTGGCGATCTTCGTCGGCCAGGTGGCCGCGGCGCTGGCCGCGGGCAACCCGGTGCTGGCGAAGCCTGCCGAACAGACACCGCTGGTGGCCGCCCATGCGGTGCGCCGGCTGTGGCAGGCGGGCGTTCCGCGCGCCGCGCTGCAGCTGCTGCCCGGCCGCGGCGAGACCGTGGGCGCCCGGCTGGTGGGCGACGCCCGGGTGCAGGCGGTGCTGTTCATCGGCTCCACCGATGTGGCGCGCATCCTGCAGAAGACCCTGGCGCAGCGCCTGGGACGCGACGGCCGGCCGGTGCCGCTGGTGGCGGAGACCGGCGGCCAGAACGCGATGATCGTCGACTCCTCGGCCCTGGCCGAACAGGTGGTCGGCGACATCATGGCGTCGGCTTTCGACAGCGCCGGCCAGCGCTGCTCGGCGCTGCGGCTGCTGTGCGTGCAGGAGGAGGCCACCGACCGCATCGTCGAGATGCTGCAGGGCGCGATGGCCGAGGCCCGCCTGGGCGACCCGAGCCTGCTGGCCACCGACGTCGGCCCGGTAATCGACGCCGAGGCGCACGACAACATCGAGACCCATGTGGCGGCGATGGCCGCCAAGGGCCGGCGCGTGCTGCGCCGGGCGCGCGGCATGGACGACCCGGCGGCAGCGCGCGGCACCTTCGTGGTGCCGACGCTGATCGAACTGGACGACATCGCCGAACTCACCCGCGAGATCTTCGGCCCGGTGCTGCATGTGGTGCGCTACCGGCGCAAGCACCTCGACCGGCTGCTGGAGCAGATCAACGCCACCGGCTACGGCCTGACGCTGG
>JAKONS010000154.1 GCA_022701845.1 Burkholderiaceae bacterium | reverse complement strand
TGCCGGAGCTGCAGCAGCAGGGCTGGCAGGTGACGGTGGCGCCGGGCTTCGCCCACGAACCGGTCGCCATCGGCGGCTGGCGGCTGCTGCTGGCCGGCGCCGACGGCGAGGGCGCACCGGCCGTCGGTGCCGGCGGGCTGGCACTGAATCGCCGCGAGGGCTCCTGGCTGCTGTCGCTGGGCGTCGAGGTGGAGGGCGAGGCGCTCGACCTGGCGCCGATGCTGGCCGGCCTGCTCAAGCGCGAGGGCCGCTGGCGCGATGCGCTGGCGTTGGCCGACATCGACGACGAGGAGCCGATCCGGCTGCGTGCGCCCGGCGGGCGGCATGTGGTGTCGCCGGCGGCGCCGCTGAAGGCGATCGTCGGCGCGATGCTCGACCTGCTGACCGACCCGCGCCGGGCCGCCGGTGCGCTCAAGCTGTCGACCTGGGACGCCGGCCGGCTCGATGCGCTGCGGCTGCATCTGGCCGCCACCCAGCCGCGCCGCGCCGGCACCGCCGGGGCCTGGGCGCTGCAGGGCGCCGACGGCCTGGCGCAGCTGGCCGACCGCCTGCGCCACGCCGGCCCGGCGCCGGCGGTGGAGCCGCCCACCGGCCTGGGTCTGGAATTGCGCGGCTACCAGCGCGAAGGCCTGGCCTGGCTGCAGTACCTGCGGGCGCAGGGGCTGGGCGGCATTCTGGCCGACGACATGGGCCTGGGCAAGACGGCCCAGGTGCTGGCGCATCTGCTGCTGGAGCTGCAGCAGGGCCGGGCCGACCGGCCCTCTCTGGTGGTGGTGCCGACCTCGCTGGTCTTCAACTGGCTGGCCGAGGCGCGGCGGGTGGCGCCGGCGCTGCGGGTGCTGGTGCTGCAGGGGCCGCAGCGGCATGCCGCTTTCCCGACGATGCCGCAGCACGACCTGGTGATCACCACCTATCCGCTGGCCTGGCGCGACCTCGACTGGCTGCGCCCGCAACCCTGGCACCTGTTGATGCTCGACGAGGCGCAGGTCACCAAGGACGCCACCGGCCGCGCCGCCCGCGCGATGCGCCGCCTGAACGCGCGCCACCGGCTGTGCATCACCGGCACACCGCTGGAGAACCACCTGGGCGAGCTGTGGTCGCAGTTCGACTTCCTGATGCCGGGTTTCCTGGGCGACACCCGCGCCTTCCAGCGCCTGTGGAAGAAGCCGATCGAGATCGGCGGCGAGACCGCGCGGGCCGCGCTGCTGGCGGCGCGGGTGCGGCCTTTCATCCTGCGCCGCCGCAAGCAGGATGTGGCGCCCGAGCTGCCGCCGCGGGTGGAGAGCATCGAGCGGGTGCCGCTGCTCGGCCAGCAGCGGGTGCTCTACGAGAGCGTGCGGGTGGCGGCCGACAAGCAGGTGCGCCGGGTGCTGCAGCGCACCGGCTTCGGCGGCGCGCAGATCGCGGTGCTGGATGCGCTGCTCAAGCTGCGCCAGGTGTGCTGCGACCCGCGCCTGCTGCGCGGCGAGGCCACGCCGCCCGGCATGGAGCGCGCCAAGCTCGACCGCCTGTGCGAGATGCTGCCGCCGCTGCTGGCCGAGGGCCGGCAGGTGATCGTGTTCTCGCAGTTCACCGCGCTGCTGCGGCTGGCGGGCGAGGCGCTGACCGGCATCGGCGTGCGCTGGATGGCGCTCACCGGCGACACCCCGCCCGAGGCGCGCGGCGCCCTGGTGGCGCGCTTCCAGGCCGGCGAGGAGCCGGTGCTGCTGGCCAGCCTGAAGGCGGGCGGCACCGGCCTGAACCTGACCGCCGCCGACACGGTGATCCACCTCGACCCCTGGTGGAACCCGGCCGTCGAGGAGCAGGCGACGGCGCGCGCGCACCGCATCGGCCAGACCCGCACTGTGTTCGTCTACCGGCTGATCGCCGAGGGCTCGATCGAGGAGCGCATGCGCGAGCTGCAGGCGCGCAAGGCGGCGCTGGCCGCCGGCATGCTGGGCAGCGACGCGGCGCTGGCCGAGAAGTTCGGGCCGGAGGAGCTCGACGGCCTGCTCGCGCCGCTGCCCTAGCCGCCGCCGGCCGGCCGGCCCGCAATGGCGTCGCACAGCCGCGCGGTCGCCACCGAGCAGCCGCTGCGCAGCGTCGCCAGCGCCAGGGTGAGCGCGCCGCGCAGGCCGGCGTCCTTCAGCGCGATGAAGCGCACCTGCTCGTTGGAGAACAGCCGGATCACCCCCGGCACCAGCGCCACCCCCAGCCCGCTGCCGACCAGCCCGACCATGGTGAAGGCCTGCGTCGCCTCCTGCGCCAGCCGCGGCGTGAAGCCGGCGCGGATGCAGGCGTCCACCGTGGTGGCGCGCAGGCGCGGCACCTGGCTGCGGGAGAACAGCACGAACGGGTCCTGCGCCAGCTCGGCCAGGTGGATCTGCCGGCGGTGCGCCAGCCGGTGGCCGCGCGGCACCACCGCGATCAGGTCATCGCGCTCCACCTCGGCCACGTCGAAACCGGTGGTGTCGTCGGCCGGCAGGCGGATCACCGCGGCGTCCATGCGGCCCTCGCGGATCGCCTGCAGCAGGGTCAGGGTGACGCCCTCGGTCAGCTCCAGCTGCACGCTCGGATGCGACGACACGAACGCCGGCAGCCGCAGCGGCAGCAGCCGGTAGATGGCCGAGCCGACGAAGCCGAGCCGCACCACGCCCATCTCGCCCAGCGCCGCCAGCCGGGCGTTGTTGCGGCCCAGCTCGGCCGCGGCCAGCGAGCGCCGGGCCTCGGGCAGCAGGGCGTCGCCGGCGGGCGTCAGCACCACGCCGCGCGGCAGGCGCTCGAACAGCGGCGTGCCGAGCGAGGTCTCCAGCTTCTTGATCGACATCGACAGCGCCGGCTGGGCGATGAAGGCGCGCTCGGCGGCCACGCTGAAACTGCCGGCATCGGCCACCGCCACGAAATGCGCGAGCTGGCGCAGCCCGAAATCCAGCATCGCCGGGTTCTCGGTCGCCATCAATATCGTTGATGAATCCATCCAATCAATATATTGGAATCTGAACCCGCACCGGCCTACGCTCGGGCATGAACCGCGAGACAACGAGACCAGCAGACCCACCGAGCGGCCCGGCACTGGCCGGCATCCGGGTACTCGACCTGAGCACCATCGTCTTCGGCCCCTACGCCTCCCAGACCCTGGCCGACTACGGCGCCGAGGTGATCAAGATCGAGGCGCCGCGCGGCGACGGCACCCGCTACAACGGCCCCGCGCGCGAGCCCGGCATGTCGGCGCTGTACCTGGGCTCCAACCGCAACAAGCGCAGCCTGGTGCTCGACCTGAAGGACCCGGCGGCGCGCGAGGCGCTGCTGGCGCTGGTCGACACCGCCGACGTCTTCATGCACAACATCCGGCCGCAGGCGCTGGCCCGGCTGGGGCTGTCGGGGGCGATGCTGCTGGAGCGCAATCCGCGGCTGGTCTATGTGGGCCTGCACGGCTTCGGCGAGGACGGCCCGTATGCCGGAGCGCCGGCCTACGACGACATCATCCAGGCGCTCAGCGGCGCGGCCGACCTGGTGCTGCGGCAGTCGGGCGCCTCGGGCTATTTCCCGACGGTGGCGGCCGACAAGATATCGGCGCAGATGGCGGTGCAGGCGGTGATGGCGGCGCTGTTCCAGCGCGAGCGCACCGGCCGCGGCCAGACCATCGAGGTGCCGATGTTCGAGGTGGTGACCAGCTTCCTGATGGTCGAGCACTTCTACGGCCACCACCTGGAGACCGACGCCGCGCCGACCCAGCCGATGGGCTATCCGCGCTCGCTGGATGCCTCGCGCCGGCCCTACCGCACCGCCGACGGATGGGCCTGCATCATGCCGTACACCGACGAGAACTGGCGCCGCTTCTTCGAGGCGGTGGAGCGGCCC
This sequence comes from Burkholderiaceae bacterium, assembly GCA_022701845.1. Next base: position 5,004 of record JAKONS010000154.1, on the reverse strand, counting down.
GACCTGTCGGCCGACACGCGTTTTCACGACATCGCCGGCCGGGCCCGCCATGTGGCCGATCTGCTGGCGCTGACCGCCGCCATCGTCGGCGAGCGGCCGACCTATTTCTGGCTGGATCTGTGCACCCGGCTCGACATTCCCTGCGCCCGCATCAACCGGCTGGAAGACCTGGAGGCCGATCCGCACCTGCGCGCGGTCGGCTTCTTCCAGACCGTCGAAGCGCCCGGCGGCGCGCCCTACCGTTTCCCGCGCTTTCCGGTGCGCATGAGCGACAGCGCGGTGGCACCGACCGCGCCGCCGCGGCTGGGCGAGCACACCGCCGAGATCCTGGCGGGCCTGGGCCTGGCGCCGGCGCTTCTGGCCCGTCTCACCGCCGCCGGTGCAGTAGCCGACGCGCCGGCCGGCGCCGATCCCGCCACCTGATTCCGACCGAATCCCTTTCCCCACAACAAGACGGAGACAAGCATGACCAACCCATCGACCGACCGACCCACCACCCGACGCCACTGGCTGCAGACCACCGGCGCCGGCCTGGCCGCGCTGCAGCTGGGCGCAGCGCACGCCGCCGACGCCTGGCCCGCGCGGCCGATCCGCCTGGTCATTCCCTACCCGCCGGGCGGCCCCACCGACCTGCTCGGCCGCATCGTCGCGGTACGCCTGGGCGAGCGGCTGGGCCAGCCGTTCATCGTCGACAACCGCCCCGGCGCCAGCGGCATGATCGGCGCCGACGCGGTGGCCAAGGCCGCCGGCGACGGCTACACCCTGCTGGCCAACGCCTCGATCCACGTCATCAACCCCAGCCTCTACGCCAAGCCGCGCTACGACGCCATCGCCGACTTCGCGCCGATCGCCAACCTGGCCGACGTGCCGCTGGTGCTGGTGGTGAATCCGCAGCTGCCGGTGAAGACGGTGCGCGAGCTGATCGCGCTGGCCAAGTCGGGCAGGACGCAGCTCAACTTCGCCTCCTCCGGCAACGCCGCCGCGCCGCACCTGGCGGGCGAGGCCTTCAAGATCGCCGCCGGCATCGAGATGCAGCATGTGCCGTACAAGGGCAGCCCGCCGGCGCTGACCGACCTGGTCGGCGGCCAGGTGCAGCTGATGTTTGACTCGCTGCCGTCGAGCCTGCCCTTCATCCGCTCCGGTGCCCTGCGCGCCATCGCGGTCACCACCGAGCGCCGCACGCCGGCCCTGCCCAACGTGCCGACGGTGGCCGAGAGCGGCCTGCCGGGTTTCAACATCAGCACCTGGTACGGCCTGTGGGCGCCCGCCGCGACACCGCCCGACCTGGTGCACCGGCTGTCGCGCGAGATCGCCGCCATCGTGCAGATGCCGGACGTGCGCGAGCAGTTCGCCAACCTGGGCGCCGAGCCGGTCGGCAACACGCCGGAGGAGTTCCTGGCGTTCAACAAGGCCGAGCTGACGAAGTGGTCGCGCATCGTCAAGCAGTCCGGCGCCAAGGTCGATTGAGAGAGGAAACCACGCCGCCATGTCCGTCATCGAATCCACGCTCGCCACCACCACCGACGATTACCGCCGCAGCCGCGACGCCATGCTGGCCGGCCTGCAGCGGGTGCGCGACATCGAGCGCGACACCCGCGCGGCCTCGGCCGCCGCCGGTCCGCGTTTCGCCAAACGCCAGCAGCTGCTGCCGGCCGACCGGCTGTCGCTGCTGCTCGACCGCAACGCGCCGTTCCTGGCGCTGTGCTCGCTGGCCGGCTACCGTGTCGGCGCGCCGCGGGCCGACGGCCGCGCCATCGCCGGCGGCGGGCTGATCGCCGGCATCGGCGTCGTCTCGGGCGTGCGCTGCATGGTGTGCGTGTTCGATTCCGGCATCGACGCCGGCGCCTTCCAGCCCAAGGGCCTGGAGAAACTGCTGCGCATGCAGGAGATCGCGCTGCTCAACAAGCTGCCCTTCCTGCAGCTGGTGGAGAGCGCCGGCGCCAACCTGATGAACTACCGGGTCGAGAGCTTCGTCGCCGGCGGCCAGAAATTCCGCAACCTGGCGCGCCTGTCGGCTGCCGGTCTGCCGGTGGTCACGGTGACGCACGGGCCGTCGACCGCGGGCGGCGCCTACCAGACCGGTCTGTCCGATTACGTGATCATGGTGCGCGGCCGCTCGCGCGCCTTCCTGGCCGGGCCGTCGCTGCTGAAGGCGGCCACCGGCGAGGTCGCCACCGAGGAAGAGCTCGGCGGCGCCGAGATGCACGCCGGCATCACCGGCCTGGCCGACTACCTGGCCGAGGACGACCGCGACGCATTGCGCATCGCCCGCGAGGTGATGGCCTCGTTGCAGTGGAACCGCGACCTGCGCCCCGCGCCCGAACCGGTGTTCGAGCCGCCGCGCTACGACGCCGAGGAGCTGGCCGGCGTGATGCCGGTCGAGCACAGCAAGCCGGTCGACATGCGCGAGGTGATCGCCCGGCTGGTCGACGGCTCGGACTTCCGCGAGTTCGGCGCGCTGTTCGGCGCGGCCACCGTCTGCGGCCATGCGGCCATCGAGGGCCATGCGGTCGGCATCATCACCAACAACGGGCCGATCGAGCCGGCCGGGGCGGCCAAGGCCACCCACTTCATCCAGGCCTGCTGCCAGTCGGGCACGCCGCTGCTCTACCTCAACAACACCACCGGTTTCATGGTGGGCCGCGCCTTCGAGGAGGCCGGCGCCATCAAGCACGGCTCGAAGATGATCCAGGCGATCACCAATGCCAGCGTGCCGCAGATCACGCTGTTCTGCGGCGCCTCCTTCGGCGCCGGCAACTACGCGATGTGCGGCCGCGGCTTCGATCCGCGCTTCTGCTTCTCCTGGCCCAACGCCAAGACCGCGGTGATGGGCGCCGAGCAGGCCGCGCAGACCATGGTCAACGTGAACCGCGCGGCGATGCTGCGCCGCAAGGGCGCGATCGACGAGGCCGACGAGGCGCAGCTGGCCGAGATGGGCGCCCGGGTGCGCGAGAACTTCGAGCGCCAGATGGATGTGTTCGCCACCAGCGCCCAGGTGCTCGACGACGGCGTGATCGACCCGCGCGACAGCCGCGCGGTGCTGGCGCAGGTGCTGGCGATCTGCCGCGAGGCCCAGGCCCGCACGCCCCGGCCGATGCAGTTCGGCGTGGCCCGGCCATGACAGCGATGACGGACACCGGCATGCACGACACGACTTCTTCCCGCACCACCCCATCCCCGTCGGCCGCGCTGTCGCCGCGCCCGCTGCGCAAGCTGCTGGTCGCCAACCGCGGCGAGATCGCCCTGCGGGTGATGCGCACCGCCCGCCGGCTGGGCATCGCCACGGTGGCGGTGTATTCCACCGCCGACCGCGACGCGCTGCATGTGCGCCAGGCCGACGAGGCGGTGCACATCGGCGACGCCCCGCCCGCGGCCTCCTACCTGAACATCGACGCCATCCTGCAGGCGGCGCGCGCCACCGGCGCCGACGCGGTGCATCCGGGCTACGGCTTCCTGTCGGAGAACGCCGGCTTCGCGCAGGCCTGCGCCGATGCCGGGCTGGTCTTCGTCGGGCCGTCGGCCGCCGCCATCGCCGCCATGGGCGACAAGGCCGAGGCCAAGCGCTTCATGCGCCAGGCGGGCCTGCCCTGCGTGCCCGGCTACGACGGCGACGCCCAGGACGACGCCACCCTGGCGGCCGAGGCGGCGATCGTCGGTTTCCCGGCCATCGTGAAGGCCACCGGCGGCGGCGGCGGCCGCGGCATGCGGGTGGCGGAGTCGGCCGAGGGCTTCGCCGCGGCCCTGGCCTCGGCCCGCTCCGAGGCGCGCAACGCCTTCGGCAACGACCGCATGCTGATCGAGCGGCTGGTGCGCCGGCCGCGGCATGTGGAGATACAGGTGCTGGTCGACCGTTACGGCAGCGGCGTGCATTTCGGCGAGCGCGACTGCTCGGTGCAGCGGCGCCACCAGAAGGTGATCGAGGAGGCGCCGGCGCCCGGGGTGAGCGTGGCGCTGCGCGAGCGGCTGGGCGCGGCCGCGGTGGCGGCGGCGGTGCGCCTGGGCTACGAGGGTGTCGGCACCTTCGAATTCCTGCTGGAGGAGGACGGCGGCTTTTTCTTCATGGAGATGAACACCCGGCTGCAGGTGGAGCATCCGGTGACCGAATACGTGGCCGGCACCGACCTGGTCGAGTGGCAGCTGCGGGTGGCGCGCGGCGAGCCGCTGGGCATCGGGCAGGCCGACGTGCGGCTGGCCGGCCACGCCATCGAGGTACGCCTGTGCGCCGAGGACGAGACCCAGGGTTTCCTGCCGCAGAGCGGCCGCATCGACCTGTGGCGCGCGCCGGAGGGCCTGCGGGTGGAAACCGCGGTGCGCACCGGCAGCGAGGTCTCGCCCTACTACGACTCGATGTTCGCCAAGCTGATCGCCGGCGGCACCACCCGGGAGGACGCGCGCCAGGCGCTGGTCGCCGGGCTGCGGCGTACCGTCTGCTTCGGCCTGCGCAGCAACCGCGAGGCGCTGATCCGCTTCCTGGAGCATCCGGCCTTCGTGGCCGGCGGGGTGGATACCGGCTTCCTGCAGCAGCACCACGACGCGCTGATGCGCGCGCCCGGCGCCGCGCCGGCCGACGCGGTGGCCCTGGCCGCCGCGGTGCTGGTGGCGCAGGGCCGGCCGGCCGCCGCCGGCGCCTGGCCCAGCACCGTGCTGCTGCGCGATGCGGCGGGCAATTCGCACACCGTGTCGGTGGCGCCCGGCGCCGCCGGTTTCGTCGTCACCGGCGCCTGGGGCTCGACCACGCTGGCGCTGCAGCACGAGGCGGACGGCGCCATCCGGTTTTTCCGCGACGGCGTCGAGTCGGCGGGCTTCGCGCTGGCGCTGCAGGACCGGGTGCATGTGCAGATCGACGGCCGGGCCGAGAGCTTCGAGGACATCACCTACCGGCCCGCCCGCGCCGCCGGTGCGTCCGACGACAGCCGGGTGCGCGCCATGTCCAACGGCCGGGTGGCGCGGGTGTTCGTGGCGCCCGGCGAGGCGGTGCAGGCCGGCGCTGCGCTGCTCACCGTC
>JAKONS010000153.1 GCA_022701845.1 Burkholderiaceae bacterium | reverse complement strand
CCAAGGATGCAGCGCTGATGTGATTGCGCGCTAGCACAAAAAGCTAATGCGGGGCCCTCGGGCCCCGCATTTTTTTGCGTAACGATAGGAAAGGAAATTGGCCTACGGCACTACGCGGCGACCGTGGCGCCCGCGGTGGTGCGGCTGTGACGAAACTATGTCGGTGTATCCAACTTCATCGCCCTCCTCCGCCCCGTCAGGTTCATCACCTTTTTCGAGTTTCTGGATGGCGGGCTTCGAAGGCTCGGATCATGTCAACGGCCTGGGTGTGCCGCTCGACCTGAATGCGCGCAACGGCCATACCGAGCGACTGGCGGAAGACTATGCCGCCCTTGCCGATCTCGGCATTTCCACCATTCGCGAAAGCATCGGCTGGCGCCTGACCGAAGCAGCAGGCGACGCGGGCATCGAGGCACTGCGCACGCAGGCCCGACACGCGGCCGCCAACGGCGTGCAGGTGATCTGGAGCCTGATGCACTACGGCTGGCCGCGCGGCCTTGATCCGTTCGCCGACCCCGACGGCTTCGTCGACGCCTTCGCCCGCCACAGCGGCAAGCTGGCGCGGGCGCTGGTGGGAACCAGCCACATTCCGCACATCTGGCAACCGGTCAACGAGATTTCGTTCTTGGCCTGGGCCGCCAGCAGCACCGGGCTGATCCACCCGCATCTGCCATCAGAGCCGCACAACGGCTACCGCATCAAATGCGTGATGGTGCGCGCAGCCCTGCGCGCCATAGACGAGATCCGGGCAGTGCAACCCGATGCGCGCTTCGTGCATACCGATCCGCTGGTGCATGTCGAGCCGCAGTTCGGCGCCGGCCCTGGGCAAGCGCATGCCGCGCGCAGGGTCCACGAACACCAGTTCGAGGCCTGGGACATGATCGCCGGCCGCACCGCGCCGGAACTCGGCGGTGCGCCGCACTACCTCGACATACTGGGCATCAACTACTACCACAACAACCAGTGGGACCACGGCACCGGCGCACGGCTGGAATGGCATCTCGGCGACACCCGCCGCCGCCGTTTCGTCGACATGGCCGAAGCGCTGTGGAAACGCTACCGCCGCCCGATGTGCATCTCCGAAACCGGGCATATCGGCGAGGGCCGCGATGCCTGGCTCGACTACATGGGCCACGAATTGCTTGCCTGCCGTGAGCGCGGCGTGCCGATCGACGGCATCTGCCTGTATCCGGCGATCGACCGGCCCGACTGGCAGACCGCCGACCACTGGCACAACAGCGGCCTGTGGGACGTGCCCGGCGCCGATGCCGGCGATTTCACCCGTCACCTCTGTCTTCCCTACGCGCGTCGTCTCCGACATTGGCAGCACGCACTGCAGCAACTCCCGTTTTCCGCTTCTTCCCACCATTCCACGACTTCCACAAACATGAGCAGCAGCCTGATCGTTTTCTCCCATCTGCGCTGGGACTTCGTCTACCAGCGTCCCCAGCAACTGCTGTCCCGCCTCGCCGCGACGCGGCCGGTCGTCTTCGTCGAGGAGCCTTTCGGCGACTCCGATACGCCGCGGCTGGAGGCCTATTCGCCGTGCGACGGCGTGGTGGTGCTGCGCATGCATGTGACCAGCCACGGCCCGGGTTTCGCCGACGCGCATTTCGACGCCATGCGCGAAATGCTCAAGGGCTGGCTGGACGAGAACGCGGTGCGCGATTACGTGCTGTGGTTCTACACCCCGATGGCGCTGCCGTTGGCCACCGGCCTGTCGCCGCGCGGCATGGTGTACGACTGCATGGATGAGCTGGCCGCCTTCGACTTCGCGCCGCCGGAGCTCATCGCCCGTGAAAAGGCGCTGTTCGATGCGGTCGACCTGGTGTTCACCGGCGGCCGCAGCCTGTACGAATCCAAGCGTGCCTGCCACGACGACGTGCATTGCTTCCCGAGCAGCGTCGACCATGCGCATTTCGGTCAGGTCGGCCTGCCCGACCACCGTGACCAGGCGGCGTTGCCGCGTCCGCGCCTGGGCTACTACGGCGTCATCGACGAACGCCTGGACCTGAGCCTGGTCGCCGCCGTCGCCGAAGCCCACCCGGAGTGGACGGTGGTGATGGTCGGCCCGGTCGCCAAGATCGCGCCCGAGAGCCTGCCGCGCCGGGCCAATCTGCACTGGATGGGCCAGCGCCGCTACGACGAACTGCCGTCCTTCCTGGCCGGCTGGGACGTCTGCCTGATGCCGTTCGCGCTCAATGCGTCGACCCGCTTCATCAGCCCGACCAAGACGCTGGAATACCTGGCCGCCGGCAAGCCGCCGGTCAGCACCGCGATCCGCGACGTGGCCGAGCAGTACGCCAGCGTGGTGCCGATCGCCGAAGGCCCGGCCGGCTTCGTCGCCGCCTGCGAATCGGTAATGGCCCGCACGCCGCAGGAGCAGGCCGACTTCCAGCGCGCTGCCGCCCAGGTGGTGGCCGATACCTCGTGGGACCGCACTGCCGGCGCCATCCAGGCGCTGCTGCAGCGCTTCGACAACGCCGTCATCGAAGCCGCAGCCAAGGTCACCCTGGACCAGGCCCGTGGCACCGTACCGGCCACCACGCCGCTCGCCTGATCGT
>JAKONS010000120.1 GCA_022701845.1 Burkholderiaceae bacterium | reverse complement strand
GACGCCGGCATGGTGCTGCAGCGGGTGCAGGAGGCCGCCCGCGCCGCCGGCCGCTTCTTCCCGCTGGCGCTCGGCGCGCAGGGCACCTGCACCATCGGCGGCAACCTGTCGACCAACGCCGGCGGCACCGGCGTGCTGCGCTACGGCAACGCGCGCGAGCTGTGCCTGGGCCTGGAGGTGGTGACACCCGCCGGCGAGGTGCTCGACGGCCTGCGCGGCCTGCGCAAGGACAACACCGGCTACGACCTGCGCGACCTCTACATCGGCGCCGAAGGCACGCTCGGCGTGATCACCGGCGCCACCCTGAAGCTCTACCCCGAGCCCGCCGCGCGGGTGACCGCACTGGCGGCGGTGGCGTCGCCCGCCGAGGCGCTGCGCCTGCTGGCGCTGGGCCAGCAGCTGCTGGGCGCCGAACTCACCGCCTTCGAGCTGATGTCGGACTACTGCGTGGAGCTGGTGGGCACGCGGTTTCCCGACACCCAGCCGGTGTTCGCCGAGGCACCGCCCTGGTATGTGCTGCTGGAATCGTCCGACCTGCAGAGCGAGGCCCATGCGGTGGAACGCTTCGAGGCGCTGATGACCCGGGCCTTCGACGACGGCGCGATCCTGGACGCGGCCATCGCCCAGTCGCATGCGCAGTCGCAGCAGTTTTGGCTGCTGCGCGAGCGCATCGCCCATGCCCAGCCGCGCAACATCAAGCACGACATCTCGCTGCCGATCTCGCGCCTGGCCGACTTCATCGCCGAGATGGACCCGGCGCTGCGCCAGGCCTACCCGGGCGTGCGCATCGTGGCGCTGGGGCATATGGGCGACGGCAACCTGCACTACAACGTCGAGCCGCCGGAGCCGCTGGAGCAGGCCGCCTTCGCCGCGCTGGAGAAGCGGGTGCACCGCACCGTGTTCGACCTGGTGGAGCGGATGCAGGGATCGATGTCGGCCGAGCACGGCATCGGTGCGGCCAAGACCGAGGACCTGCAGCGCTACAAGTCGCCGGTGGCGCTGGCGCTGATGCGCTCGATCAAGCGGGCGCTGGACCCGCTCGGCATCATGAACCCGGGCAAGGTGCTGGGCACCGCAGGAGACATCGCATGACTTTTCTCCGCTGGTTCCGGGCGGCGCTCGCCGCCGCATGCGCCGTCGGCGCCCCCTGGGCCGCGGCCCAGACGCCGGCCGCCTATCCGACGCGTGCGATCAAGGCGGTGGTGCCGTACGCCCCCGGCGGCATGACCGACGTGTCGAGCCGCGCCATCATGGAACGCCTGGGCCGCGAACTCGGCCAGCCGGTGGTGGTGGAGAACAAGGCGGGCGCCGCCTCCACCCTGGCCAGCAACTGGATGGCCAGCCAGAAGCCCGACGGCTACACGCTGTATGCGGCGCCGGTGTCGCTGGTGATCAACCCGATCCTGCAGGGCACGGTGCAGTACGAGCCGCGGCGCGATTTCGAGCCGGTGTCGCTGATGCTCGTCTCGCCCTTCGTGCTGCAGGCCCACCCCGCCCTGGGCGTGAAGAACATGGCCGAGCTGCTGGCGCTGCTGCGCGCGCAGCCCGGCAAGTACGCCATCGGCACCTCGGGCGCCGGCTCGGTCAACCACCTGGCGGCCGCGTATTTCCTGCGCTCCTTCGACCTGAAGGCGCAGGTGGTGCACTACCGCGGCGGCGCCCCGGCCGCGCAGGACCTGATGGCCGGCACCATCCAGCTGATGTTCTCCGCGGCCAACGAGGCCGCGCCGCTGCTGCAGTCGGGCCGCACCGTCGGCATCGCGGTCACCACCGCGCAGCGCCTGCCGCTGCTGCCCGACCTGCCCACCCTGGCCGAAGCCTCGGGCCTGCGCGATGTCGACGCGGTGTTCTGGATGGCGCTGATGGTGCCGGCCCACACGCCGGCGCCGGTGCTGGCCCGGCTGCGCGAGGCGATGCAGAAGGTCGGCGCCGACGCCGAACTGCGCCAGCGCATGGCGCGGCTGGGTGTCGAGGTGGTCACCTCCACGCCCGACGAGGTGCGCCAGCGCATGGACCGCGACGAGGCCAAGTGGGGCCGGCTGATCCGCGAACTCGATATCCGCGAAGGCAGCTGAGCCTCGCCGCGCCGGCATCCGGCCGCATTTCACCAGGAGACGAACCATGAACCCATCCACCCTCGAGCGCCCGGCGCGGCGCCGGCTGGCCACCGGACTGCTGTCGGCCGCTGCGCTCGCCGCCGGCGGCGCATTCGGCCTGCGCAGCGGCGCCGCCCGCGCGGCCGACGCGCCGCAACCCGCCGGCTATCCGGCCGGCGCCCGGGTCGCGCTGATCGTGCCGTTCGCCCCGGGCGGCACCACCGACCTGGTGGCGCGGCTGGTGGCGCAGGCCCTGTCCGCCCGCTGGGGCAGCCCGGTGATCGTCGAGAACCGGCCCGGCGCCGGCGGCAACATCGCCGCCGAATATGTGGCGCGGGCCAGGCCCGACGGCCTCAACCTGCTGATCGGCGCCACCTCGTTCGCCAACGCGCCGGCGCTCAACCGGCAGCTGCGCTACGACGTGGTGCAGGATTTCGCGCCGATCTCGATGATCGC
>JAKONS010000113.1 GCA_022701845.1 Burkholderiaceae bacterium | reverse complement strand
GGCTGGGTCCCACCCAGCGCCGCGCGCTCGGTCTGCAGTTCGTGCCCGAGGAGCGGCTGGGCCGCGGCGCGGTGCCCACGCTGGGCCTGGCGCACAACCTGCTGCTGACCCGCGGCGAAGCGGTGGGCACCGGCGGCTGGTTGAAGCTGGGCGCGCTGCAGGCGCAGGCCGAGGCCATCATCCGGCGCTTCAACGTGAAGACCGGCGGGCCGAACGCGGCGGCGAAGTCGCTGTCGGGCGGCAATCTGCAGAAATTCATCGTCGGCCGGGAGATCGACGCAAAACCCCGGCTGCTGATCGTGTCGCAGCCGACCTGGGGCGTGGACGTGGGCGCCGCCGCGCAGATCCGCGGCGAGATCCTGGCCCTGCGCGACGCCGGCTGCGCAGTGCTGGTGGTGAGCGAAGAGCTGGACGAACTGTTCGAATTGAGTGACCGCATGCATGTGATCGCCAAGGGGCGCCTGTCGCCCTCCGTGGCCCGCGCCGACGCGACGGTGGAGAAGATCGGCCAGTGGATGAGCGGGCTGTGGGATGCCGCACCGGCGGTGCAGGGAGCCGCGCATGCTTAAGCTGGAAGCGCGGCCGCAGCCGTCGAAGTTCTGGACCTACGGCTCGCCGCTGCTGGCGCTGGCCGTCACCGTGCTGGTGGGGGTGATTCTTTTCTCGGCGCTCGGCAAGGACCCGGTGCGCGGCCTGCAGGTCTTTTTCTGGGAGCCGATCAAGACCACCTACGCCATCGGCGAACTGGTGGTGAAGGCGACGCCGCTGCTGCTGATCGCGCTGGGGCTGGCGGTGTGCTTCCGCTCCAACGTGTGGAACATCGGCGCCGAGGGCCAGTTCGTGATCGGCGCGGTGGCCGCCGGCGGCGTGGCGCTGCTGGCCGACCGGAACACCGGGCCGTGGATCGTGCCGGCGATCCTGCTGGCGGGTGTGGCCGGCGGCATGGCCTGGGCGGCGCTGGTGGCGCTGCTGCGCGACAAGTTCAACGCCAGCGAGATCCTGGTCAGCCTGATGCTGGTGTACGTGGCGGTGCTGGTGCTGGGCTACCTGGTCTACGGCCCCTGGAAGAACCCGCTGGGCTACAACTTTCCCCAGACCCGCAACTTCGACGCGGTGACCCAGATACCGCGGCTGATGAAGGGCTCGCGGATGAACATCGGCGTGCTCGTCGCGCTGGTCGGCGCAGCGGCGCTGTGGATCTTCCTGTTCCGCACCCGCGCCGGCTTCTCGCTGCAGGTGGGCGGGCTGGCACCGGCGGCGGCGCGCTATGCGGGCTTCTCGTCGCGCAAGGCGCTGTGGACCGCGCTGCTGGTGTCCGGCGGCGCGGCCGGCCTGGCGGGCGGGCTGGAAGTGGCCGGCCCGATCGGCCAGCTCACCCCGTATGTGCCGGCGGGCTACGGCTTCGCGGCCATCATCGTGGCCTACGTCGGGCGGCTGCATCCGGTCGGCATGGTGCTGTCGGCGGTGCTGATGAGCATGTTCTACATCGGCGGCGAGCTGGCGCAGTCGCGGCTGGGGCTGCCGAAATCGCTCACCGGCGTGTTCCAGGGCCTGCTGCTGTTCGCACTGCTGGCCTGCGACACGCTGATCGCCTACCGGGTGCGGCGCTCGCGGCCGCGGGCGGCGGTGGTCACCACCGTCGCGGGGGCCTGAACCGATGGACTCCTACGCACTCCTCCTGGGCTCGACCCTGTCGGCCGGCACCGTGCTGGCCATCGCCGCGCTCGGCCTGCTCCTCAACGAGAAGGCCGGCATCGTCAACCTGGGCGCCGAGGGCATGATGCTCTGCGCCGCCATCGCCGGCTTCGCCGCCACGGTGCACAGCGGCAGCTACCTGGTCGGCCTGCTGGCCGGCATGGCGGCCGGCGCGGTGCTGGCGGCGATCTTCGGCTGGCTGGTGATCTGGCTCAACACCAACCAGTACGCCACCGGGCTGGCGCTGAGCCTGTTCGGGGCGGGTTTCTCCGCCTTCGTCGGCATCTCCTATGTGCAGGCGCGGCTGCCGGAGAGCACCTCGTTCTCGATCCCGGTGCTGGCCGATCTGCCCTTCGTCGGGCCGGCGCTGTTCCGCCAGCATCCGATGGTCTACGGCGCGATGGCGATCGCCGCGGCGCTGGTCTGGTTCCTCTACCGCACCCGGGCCGGGCTGGTGCTGCGCTCGGTCGGCGAATCGCCGGAGTCGGCGCATGCGCTGGGCTATCCGGTGCGGCGCATCCGGCTGGCGGCGGTGGTGGCGGGCGGCGCGCTGTGCGGGCTGTCGGGCGCCTACATCTCCACCGTCTACACGCCGCTGTGGGTGGAGGGCATGGTGGCCGGGCGCGGCTGGATCGCGCTGGCGCTCACCACCTTCGCCACCTGGCGGCCGGCCCGGGTGCTGCTGGGCGCCTACCTGTTCGGCGGCGTGACGATGCTGCAGTTCCACCTGCAGGGCATCGGCGTCGACGTGCCGAGCCAGCTGCTGAGCATGCTGCCCTACCTGTCGACCATCGTGGTGCTGGCGCTGATCTCGCGCAACCCGGCGTGGATCAAGGCGAACATGCCGGCCTCGTTGGGAAAACCGTTCTACCCAGGTAGCTGATGAACTCCCCCAGGCTTCGCGCACTTCGTGTCGCTGCGCCAACCCCCTCGCCGGGGGCAACACCGGCGGCCCGGCAAAGCCGGCTCCGCGGTGTTCCTTGAAAAGCTTCGTTTTCCATTCGCATCGCTAATCAACCAACCAAGACAGAGAGAGAAGACATGACCGACATCACCAAGCGCTCGATGCTGCTCAACGTGGCCGTCGCCGCCGCCATGGCCGCGGCGCTGACCGCCTGCGGCAAGAAGGACGAGCCGGCCGCGGCAGCCCCGTCGCCCGCACCCGCGCCGGTGGCCGCCGCCTCGACCGCGCCGCTGAAGATCGCCTTCGCCTATGTCGGCCCGGTGGGCGACGGCGGCTGGTCGTATGCGCACGACAACGGCCGCAAGGCGCTGGAGAAGGAATTCGGCGACAAGATCGTCACCAGCTTCGTCGAGAGCGT
>JAKONS010000098.1 GCA_022701845.1 Burkholderiaceae bacterium | reverse complement strand
GTCGCTCGGGCGTTTTCTTCTTCTGTCGTCTTATCGTCTCTTTCCTCGCGCCCGCCATGACCTTCACCGTTCCCGCCATCGCCGATATCGCCGACGCCGCCCTGGCCGTGCGCCTGCAGCACCGCCTCGACCGCAAGACCAAGCCCCTGGGCTCGCTCGGCCGGCCGGAGGCGCTGGCATTGCGCATCGGCTGCATCCTCGGCACCGAGTCGCCCCGGCTGCTCGAGCCGCAGATGCTGGTGTGCGCCGCCGACCACGGCCTGGCGGCGCGCGGCGTCTCCGCCTATCCGAGCGACGTCACCTGGCAGATGGTGGAGAACTTCCTGGCCGGCGGCGCCGCGGTGAGCGTGCTGGCGCGCCAGCACGGCCTGGCGCTCACCGTGGCCGACTGCGGCGTGGCCCACGATTTCGGGCCGCGCCCGGGTCTGGCCGACTGCAAGGTGGCGCCCGGCACCGCCGACGCGTCCGCCGGCCCGGCGATGACCGCCGCGCAGCGCGACCAGGCCCTGGCGAACGGCCAGGCGCTGGTGCGCGGGCTGCCGGGCAATGCGCTGCTGCTGGGCGAGATGGGCATCGGCAACACCTCGGCCGCGGCCCTGCTGCTGTCGCGCCTGGCCGGCCTGCCGCTGGCCGATTGCGTCGGTGCCGGCACCGGGCTCGACGCCGCGGGCATCGCGCGCAAGCTCGACGTGCTGCAGCGGGTGGCGGCGCTGCATGCCGGCGCGGCGGCGCCGCTCGATGCATTGGCGGCCTTCGGCGGCTTCGAGATCGCCACCCTGGCCGGCGCGGTGCTGCAGGCGGCGGCCGAGCGGCGGGTGATCGTGGTCGACGGCTTCATCACTGGCGCGGCGGTGATGGTGGCGGCCGGCCTGGCGCCGGCGGTGCTGCAGCGCTGCGTGTTCGCCCACCGCTCGGGCGAACACGGCCACGCGGCGATGTTGCAATTCCTGGGAGCCGAGCCGCTGCTGGACATGGGGCTGCGGCTGGGCGAGGGCTCGGGCGCTGCGCTGGCCTGGCCGATGCTGCTGTCGGCCTGCGCGGTGCTGGGCGAGATGGCCAGCTTCGAGGACGCGGGTGTGGCCACCGCGAGCTGAGCCCGCGTCGCGCGCCCGACGGGCTCGGTCGGACGACGGCTACCCGCGCGTCGCGCCCATCGTCACGCCCATCCGGTCGAACCGGTGCAGGCACTCGGCGAAATAGCGCTCGAACGAGGCGACGACCATCGCCTTGCCCTCGGCTTCGCCGGGCCGGGTCGGCGCCTTGGCGAAGGCCTCCAGGATCATGTCGCACGAGGCCTGGACGCGCTCGCGGACCAGCTGCGCCGGTATGTCGAAGATGTTGCGCGGCAGCCAGCGGCGGGCATCCTCGGGCGTGTGCGGGCTGTGCCGGGCCAGCTCCCGGCCCAGCGGCAGGTCGAAGATATAGGCGGTGGCGGTGGCCCGGCGCATCATGCGGCCGCGGGTCTTGTCGTCGTCTTCGCGGGTCGGTGGAACGATGCCCATCGATTGCAGGAAGTGGCTGCCCATGATCATCGTCATCCGCGTCATCATCTTTTCGGTCTGCGTCAGCGGTCGGCTGCCGGTCGGCTCGGGTGCCGGCGGGAGGCGGTTCGGGGGCGTGGATGCTTCCACCGGCCCTGCCGGTGTGGCTGTCTGCAGGGGCCGGGCCGGTCGGCGCGCCACCGTGTTGTCGGGCGACGGTTCGGCGACGGCGGCGGCAGGGGCGAAACGCGGGTCGGCCGGCGCGGCGGGCGGGCGTTCGCCGAAGAAGGTGCGCGCATGGGCCCAGGCCTGTCGCAGGCCGGGGTCGTCGAAGACCGGGCCGCTGTCGGTTTCCATCCAGGTGTGCAGATCGCCCTGCATCTCGGGCGGCAGGGCATGGGTGAGCAGCCAGGCCAGGCTGCCTTCCGCGGGGGCGCGGCGGATGTCCTGCTGCGGTATCGACGGCAGCGGCACGTAGGGCGGCAGGGGCGTGCCGGCGGCGGTGGCGGACGTGCCGGACGTGCCGGCGGTGGAGGGGAGGGAGGGCGGTAGCGGACGGAACATCGGATCACCGGTTGGAAAAAAGGTGGCCGGATGCTGTCGATGTTCGGATTTCGCGTCGCGCCGAAGGCGACACGATGGCGCGGTGCGCGAAGCGTGGCTAGGAACGCCCGGCGGCGGTCTTCTTCGCGACCGGTGCCGGCGTCTTCGGCTTGTAGTCGCAATAGCGCGCCACCGCGCAGTCGTAGCAGCGGGGCGTGCGCGCCACGCAGACATAGCGGCCGTGCAGGATCAGCCAGTGGTGCGCATGCCGCATGTACTCGGCCGGAATGCGCCGCAGCAGCTTCATCTCGACCGCCACCACGTCCTTGCCCGGCGCCAGCCCGGTGCGGTTCGACACCCGGAAGATATGGGTGTCGACCGCCATCGTCTCCTGCCCGAAGGCCACGTTCAGCACCACGTTGGCCGTCTTGCGGCCCACGCCGGGCAGCGATTCCAGCGCTTCGCGGGTGTCGGGCACCTGGCCGCCGTGCTCGTCGACCAGCATGCGGCAGGTGGCGAGCAGGTTCTTCGCCTTGTTGCGGTAGAGGCCGATCGTCCTGATCGACGCCTCCACCTTCTCCAGGCCCAGGTCCAGCAGGCCCTGCGGCGTGTTGGCCTGCGGCCAGAGGCGGGCCAGCGCCTTGTTCACGCTGACGTCGGTTGCCTGGGCCGACAGCAGCACCGCGGCGAGCAGTTCGAAGGGCGTGGTGTATTCGAGCTCGGTCTTCGGCTCCGGGTTGGCGGCCTGCAGGGTGGCGAAAAACGGGGCGATGTCGGCGACTTTCATGCCGAAGTCTAGACCGGTCGGTGCGCGACAATCGCAGGTTCCGCGACCAGAGACACGAGCCTCGCCATGCCATTCGCCCAACGCCTCCAGAACGTCGAAACCTCCGCCATCCGCGAACTCTTCAAGCTGCTCGGCACGCCCGGCATCGTCAGCTTCGCCGGCGGTTTCCCCGACAGTGCCATGTTCGACGTCGAAGGCCTGCGCGAGGCCAGCGCCCGCGCCCTGAGCGAAGAGCCCGGCGGCGCGCTGCAGTACGGCGCCACCGAAGGCTACGAGCCGCTGCGCACCCAGCTGTCGGCCTTCATGAAGACCAAGGGCGCGGAGGTGGCGCCGCAGGGCCTGATCGTCACCACCGGCAGCCAGCAGGCGCTCGACCTGATCGGCAAGACCCTGATCGACCCGGGCGACAAGGTGATCGTCGAAGGCCCGAC
>JAKONS010000082.1 GCA_022701845.1 Burkholderiaceae bacterium | reverse complement strand
GCGATCCACAGCACGGTGCCGTTCTTGCGCATGCCCAGGCCCTTGGCGTCCATGATGATCTGCAGCGCCTGGTCCCAGGGCACGTCCTTCAGCCGCAGGGTGAGGCTGCCCACCACGGTGTCGGAGGTGACGATGTTGAAGTTGGTGAAATCGGCGATCACCTGCAGCAGCGAGCGCACGTCGATGCTCTGGAAGTTGAGCGACAGCCGGTCGCCCGCATAGCCGGGGCCCTGGGTCAGCTTGGTGAGGTCGACCTTCTTGGGCCGCACCTCGACCACGAACTGGGTGTCGCTCTGGTAGGCGCTGTGTTCCCAGTCGCCGCGCGGCTCGATGGTCATGCGCACCCGGTCGCCCAGCTGCGAGGTGCTGACCACCTGCACCGGCGTGCCGAAATCGGCGACGTCCATCCGGCGCCGCAGGCCTTCGGGCAGCGACGACTTCAGGAATTCGACCACCAGGTTGCCGCCCTGCTGGCGCAGATCGACGCCCACGCGGTTGTTCGGCAGCGTGACGACGATGCGGCCGGCGGCGTCGTCGGCCCGGCGGAAGTCGATGTCGCGCAGCGGCTCGACATCGTTGGCGCTGCTCTCGGCGAACGACGGGCGCGGGCTCAGCGTGGCGGCACCGGCGGCCGACGGCTCCAGCGACACCAGCAGCGCGTTGCCTTCGATGCGAGCGGTGTAGGCGGTGGGCCGGCGCAGGTTCAGCACCACCCGGGTGCGGTCACCGGCCTCGACCACGGTGGCCGAGCGCAGGTTGCCCTGGTTGAGTTCGACCGACGGCCGGCCCAGGCCGTTGGCGGTGCCGGGAAAGTCGAGCGCGATGCGCGCCGGCGACTGGATGGCGAAGCCGGTGGGCAGGGCCGTCGGGGGTGCGGTGAAATCGATCCGCAGCAATTCGCCGCCGCCCTGGCCGAAAGCCGACATCGACTGGATGCTGGACTGCCCCCATGCCGCGGCGCACAGCAGGCTGCCCAGCATGCCGGCCGCGACGCAGCGCAAAAGGCTTCGCACCCGCCCGTAGCCTTTTTCAATCATTTCGTTCTCTCCTGAAGCTGCAGGCTCACGTTGCGTTCGACCCAGTCGCCGCCCGGGTCCTGGACGACCTCGCGGACACGGGTTTCGGATTCGGAAATGGCCATGACACGGCCGTAGTTCTGGCCCACGTATTCGCCGGGGCGGACCTGGTAGAGCATCGTGCCGACCCGGACCAGCGCGACACGCCGCCCGTCTTTCTGCAGGCTGCCGACCATCGCGAGCGTGTCGAGCGGATAGGCCTCCAGCGGCTCCTTGCGACGCGCCAGTTCCGGGGCGAGCAGCATCGTGTTGACGGTGCTGCGGCTGGTGTCGCGCTGCAGGGCCTGGGTGAGCTTGTCGGCGCTAAAGGGGTCAACCGCACTGTTCTGGGTGTAGTCGGCCGGCGTGAATTGCTTGGGCGGGCTCAGCGGCGGCACCCGGGGGCGCGCCGCCGCCCGCTGCTCGGCCATCCAGGTGTTCAGGTCGTCGTCGACCGCGTCGCCGCAGCCGGCCAGCAGGAACGACAGCGGCAGCAGCCAGAGAACCGCGATCCAGGCCTTCTTCATTTCTTGGCTCCCGCGGCCGCGGTGGCGGCGGCGGCCTTGCGTTGCGACTCGATCTCTTCCTGGTCGAGGTAGCGGAAGGTGCGCGCGGTGACGTCCATGGCCAGCTGGCCGTCCTTGGCCGGGGCGATGGACAGGTTGTCGAGGGTCACGATGCGCGACAGGTGGGCGACGTCGGCGGTGAAGGCGCCCATGTCGTGGTAGCGGCCGGTGACCCGGACCTGGATCGGCAGTTCGGCGTAGTAGTCGCGCACCTGCACGCTGCCGGGCCGGAACAGCTCGAACTGCAGGCTGCGGCCGAGCCCGGCCTGGTTGATGTCCGACAGCAGGGCATCCATTTCGGCCTTGCTCGGCAACTGCTTCTCGAGCTGGGTCACGAAAACGCGGATCTGTTCGCGCTGGGTTTTCAGCGCCTGCAGGTTGATGGCCTTGGAGAGCTTGGCCTGGTAGTCCTGGCGCAAGGTGGCTTCCTTGACGGCTTCTTCGTCGAGCTGGGTCTGGAAGTCGCTCAGCCAGACATACCAGACAGCACCGATGACCGCCAGCGCGACCGCGGCGCACACCAGCAGCCGTGGCAGCAGCGGCCATTGGGAAGGATCCTTGGGATCGAGCCCGCGGAACTGGCGCTTCAGGTCGTCGGAGACCGCAGCGAAATCGATCTTGGGCAGGGCCGGTTTTGCCATCGCAGTTCGTCCTTCAGCGCGCCGGAGCGGGCGATGCCGCCGGCGCTGGCGCTGCGGGCGGGGCGGTGACTACGGCGGGCATCGCCGGTGCCTGCGCAGCCGGTGGTGTGGTGATCGGCGCGATCGGCGCAGTGCCCGCAACCGCCGGCACGGCGACGGCGGCGGGTGCGGCCGCAACAGCGGGAGCGGCAGGAACGGCAACCGCATTCGCCGGCGCGCCCGCGGCGACGGCGGCAGCCGCAGCCGCCTGCACCTCGCTGGAACGCAGCAGCCGTACCGTGATGGTGAAGTTGGCCACCCGACGCTGGTCGCGCGGGCCGAGCGTGACCGAACCGGTGACGATCTCAATCAGCTGCGGCTTGGCGAAATACGGTGTGTTGTTGCCCAGGTTGCGCAACAGTTCGGACACCCGTTCGTTCGACTGGGCCGAGCCCTTGAGGGTGACCGTCTGGTCGACCTGCCGCATGTCGGTGAGGTACACGCCGTCGGGTAGCTGGCGCACCAGCTCGTTGAGCAGATAGACCTGCAGGTTGCGGTCCGACTGCAGGTCTTCGACCGCCTTCTGGCGCGCCCGCAGCGCGGTGATCTCCGACTCGATCGTCGCGATTTCCTTGATCTGGCCTTCCAGCACCCGGATCGCGCCCTGCAGCGCCGCGTTGCGCGCCTGCTGGTTGTCGATGCGCGCCTGGTAGAAAAGATAGATCGCCGCGGACAGCAGCATGCCGACCAGCACCGAAAAGCCGACCGCGGCGTTGAAGGCGTCGCGGCGGCGCTTGCGGGCCGCCTCCCGGTGCGGCAGCAGGTTGATGAGGATCACTGCAGGAATCTCCGCATGGCGAGGCCGCAGGCGGTCAGGTAGGAGGACGCGTCGCGCAGCGTGCGGGCCGACGAGCGCACGCCCGCACCCAGCGACATGCCTTCGAAGGCATTGGCCACGGTGCAGCCGAAGCCCGTCTGCTGGGCCACCGCCTCGGGCAGGCCGGGCAGCGCCGCCGAGCCGCCCGCCAGCAGGATGTGGTCGACCTGGTTGTAGGGCGTGCTGGTGAAGAAGAACTGCAGCGCCCGGACGATCTCGATCGCCATGTTGTCGACAAAAGGTGCCAGCACCGCGGTCGGGTAGTCGTCGGGCAGATCGGCGTTGCGCTTCTTCATCTCCGCCTCTTCCGCGGAGAAGCCGTACTGCCGCACGATCAGCTGGGTGAGCTGGCTGCCGCCGAAGGCCTGGTCGCGCTCGTAGACCACCTCTTCGTTGCGCATCACCTGCAGCGTGCTGGCCACGCCGCCGATCTTCAGCAGTGCCACCAGGGAGTCGCGGCGGCCGGTGGGCAGGGTGTCGATCAGGCGTCCGGCCGACAGGCGCGCCGCATGCGACTCGATGTCGAGGATCACCGGCTTGAGCCCGGCCGATTCGGCCAGCCCCTGGCGGTCCTGCACCTTTTCCTTGCGCGAGGCGGCGATCAGCACTTCGATGTCTTCGCCGACGCCGGGACTCGCCCCGATGACACAGAAGTCGAGACTGACTTCGTCGAGCGAAAACGGAATGTACTGACTGGCCTCGGATTCGACCTGCGCCTCGAGCTCCAGATCGTTCAGCCCGCCCGGCAGCACGATCTTCTTGGTGATGACCGCAGACGACGGCAAGGCCATCGCGACGTTGCGGGTGCGGGTGCCGCTCTTCTTGACCAGGCGGCGCAGCGCCTCGGAGACGTCGTCGAAGCGTTCGACGTTGCCATCGACGATCCAGCCCTTGTCGAGCACCTCGATCGCGCAGCGTTCGAGCACCAGCGTGCCATCCTTCTCCCGACCCAGTTCCACCAGCTTGATGCTGGAGGAGCTGATGTCGATGCCCAGGAGTGGTGCAGCCTGACGGCTAAAGGGCGAGGCCAGCGATATCAATGACACACCTTGCTCGAATAGTTTTATGAAACAAAACGCTAACGGACGGCCGAATCCTATCAGTACCGTCCGGAAGCGCCCCCTATGGCCAGCGCGCCTCTGATAGCCCGCTGCGCCAAAACAACACGCTGCGGGCCGGCGCGGCTATAAGTGGTCACACACGCTTGCACACTTCGCAACATACGAGTATCGAAGAGCATCCTCGGAATCCACCCGATTTCTATAATGCCGGGTTACCTAACGCGAGACGCCATGGCCACCGAACCCCGCGATCCCCGCGACGACACATCTTCCGAGCGCGCCG
This sequence comes from Burkholderiaceae bacterium, assembly GCA_022701845.1. Next base: position 4,930 of record JAKONS010000082.1, on the reverse strand, counting down.
AACGCGGCGCCTCCCGCCAGTCCACCGGCCGGGGCGCAAAACGCGCCGCGTCGGCAGGCTCCCGTTCCTGGTGGTTCTGGCCTCTGCGCGTGGTGTTCGGACTGGCCGGCCTGGCGGTGGCGGGCGTGGTCGCGCTGGCGCTCACCATCGGCGTGGCGCTCGCCGTGGCCTATCCCAACCTGCCGGACATCTCCGATCTGGCCGACTACCGCCCGAAGCTGCCGCTGCGGGTGTTCTCCACCGAGGGCGCGCTGCTCGGCGAGTTCGGCGAGGAACGACGCAACCTCACCCCCATCGCCGACATTCCGCAGGTGATGAAGAACGCGGTGCTGGCCGCCGAGGACGCGCGCTTCTACAACCACGGGGGCGTCGATTACGTGGGCGTGCTGCGGGCCGGCCTGGCCAACGTGAACCGGGCCAAGAGCCAGGGCGCTTCCACCATCACCATGCAGGTGGCGCGCAACGTGTATCTCTCCTCCGAGAAGACGTTCACCCGCAAGATCTACGAGATCCTGCTCACCCTGAAGCTGGAACACATGCTCTCGAAGAACCAGATTCTCGAGATCTACATGAACCAGATCTACCTCGGCAACCGGGCCTACGGCTTCGCCGCCGCCTCCGAGGCCTATTTCGGCAAGCCGCTGCAGAAGATCACCATCGCCGAAGCCGCCATGCTGGCCGGCCTGCCCAAGGCACCGACCGCCAACAACCCGATCAACAACCCGCGCCGCGCCCGCGAGCGCCAGCTCTACATCATCCAGCGCATGGCCGACAACGGCTTCATCGACCGCGATCAGGCGGCCGAAGCCAAGACCGAGGAGCTGCACCTGCGCGGCGCCAACGACGGCACCCGGGTGCATGCCGAGTACATCGCCGAGATGGTGCGCCAGATGGTGTTCAACCAGTACGGCAGCGACGCCTACACCCGCGGCCTGAACGTCTACACCACCGTCAGCGCCGGCGACCAGGACGCCGCGTACAAGGCGCTGCGCAAGGGACTGATGGACTACGAGCGCCGGCAGATCTATCGCGGCCCGGAGCAGTTCATCGACCTGCCTTCCGATCCGAAGGAAGTCGACGAGGCGGTCGACGAGGCGCTGGCCGAGCATCCCGACAACGGCGACGTGCTGTCGGCGGTGGTGCTCGAAGCAGGACCGCGCCGCGTGGTGGCGGTGCGCGCCGACGGCGACCGGGTGGAAGTCACCGGCGACGGCCTCAAGCCCGCGCAATCGGGCCTGGGCGACAAGGCCGGCCCCAACATCCGCATCCGGCGCGGCGCGGTGATCCGGGTGGTGCGCACCACCAAGGGCAGCTGGGAGATCACCCAGATTCCGGAGATCGAAGGCGCCTTCGTCGCCATCGACCCCCGCACCGGCGCACTCAAGGCCCTGGTCGGCGGCTTCGACTTCGGCAAGAACAAGTTCAACCATGTGACGCAGGCCTGGCGCCAGCCGGGGTCGAGCTTCAAACCGTTCATCTACTCGGCGTCGCTCGAAAAGGGCTTCACCCCGGCGACCGTCATCAACGACGCGCCGCTGTACTTCGACGCCGGCACCACCGGCGGCCAGCCCTGGGAGCCGAAGAACTACGGTGGCGGCTACGACGGTCCGATGTCGATGCGCCGGGCGCTGGAAAAGTCGAAGAACCTGGTCTCGATCCGCATCCTGCAATCCATCGGCACCCGCTATGCCCAGGACTGGATCACCCGCTTCGGCTTCGACAAGGAAAAGCATCCGGCCTATCTGCCGATGGCGCTGGGCGCCGGCTCGGTGACGCCGATGCAGCTGGCCGTGGGCTACTCGGTGTTCGCCAACGGCGGCCATCGGCTGAGCCCCTGGCTGATCGCCAAGGTGGTCGACCCCAAGGGCCGCGTGCTGCTGGAGACCAAGCCGCCGGCGCTCGACGCCAGCAACCAGGTCATCGAGCCGCGCAACGCCTTCATCATGGACAGCCTGCTCAATTCGGTGGCCCGCTCCGGCACGGCCGCCCGTGCACAGGCCACCCTGAAGCGTCCCGACATCTACGGAAAGACCGGCACCACCAACGATTCGATGGACGCCTGGTTCGCCGGCTTCCAGCCCACGCTGGCCGCCATCAGCTGGATCGGCTACGACACGCCGCGCAACATGGGCGACAAGGAAACCGGCGGCGGGCTCAGCCTGCCGGTGTGGCTGAACTTCATGGAATATGCGCTGCAGGGCGTGCCGGTGAAGGAATACACACCGCCGGCCGGGCTGGTGAACAACGGCGGCGAGTGGTTCTACGAGGAATATGCGCGCAGCGGCGGCATCCCGAGCCTGGGTGGCGGGACCGGCGACGCGCCCACGCCGGACGCCGCGGTGTCGCCGGCCGCGCCGCCAGCGAGTGAAGAGCGCAACAAGATCCTGGATCTGTTCCGGTCCTAGGATTTTCGTCAGGGCGTCTCACCCCGTGAAGACGCCTTGATGCACCGACGGGCCCGCACCTTTCCGGCAGGGATCCCGGAGAGCCGGCTTCCCTTGGCCGGCCTGTCTCAAAACTCCAGCTGCTGGCCCGACTGGGCCGTGGCTTCGCGCGACAGGATCTGCAGCAGTTCGCCCTGGCCCTTGGTGTCGGCCCAGGCACCGTCCACCCATTTGAAGTGGTAGCCGCCCGACTTGGCGGCCAGCCACAGCTCGTGCAGCGGCTTCTGCTGGTTCAGCACGATCTGGCTGCGGTTGCGAAACACCAGCGTCACCACGCCGCCGGATCGCAGGGCATCGATGTCGGCGTCGTCGTCGTCGTTGAAGCGGTCGCAGCAGGCCTCGACATGCCCCAGCAGTTGCTCGGCAAGGGTTGAATACTCGAGGTCGGTCATTACTACAATCCGCTGATGTTGAAAGTCCCGCAAATTCTAGTCAGGGCGATAACCCTTGTCGGCGGGGCGGCTGTGCTGGCGGCCTGCGGACAAAAGGGTGGGCTGTTGTTGCCGACCGAAGCCGCGGCGCGGCAGCGCGCCACGCTGGTCCAGGTGGTGCGCCCCGACTGGGCACGCAGCCGCGCTGCGGCACCCGCGGCCGGTGCATCCGCAACGCCTGCAGCTTTGCCCACCGCGCCCTCCGCCACCGAGATTCCCACCGGCCCGACCGGTATCGCCGCACCGCCCACCCTGAGCGACCTGGTGCCGGAAAGCACGATGGACCAGTGACGGTCGTCGGGCAATTGCCCGGTTCCTGCGCCATGTCGAGCGCCCTCCATCCGGTGTTCCCGCCTTCCGGCCCGCCGCTCTCCCGCCCTTCTCATCGCCCCGCCCATGATTCCTTCCCCCCTCCCCGGCGCACCCCAGCTCGCCTACCGCGCCGATGCGCTGTTCCTCGAGGATGTCGCGCTCGCCGAGCTGGCCTCCCGCCACGGCACGCCGCTCTATGTCTATTCCAAGGCGTCGATGCTGCAGGCGCTGGCCGCCTACCAGCGCGGCTTCGCGGGGCGCACGGTGCAGATCTGCTACGCGATGAAAGCCAACTCGACGCTCGCGGTATTGCAGCTGTTCGCGCGTGCGGGCTGCGGCTTCGACATCGTCTCCGGCGGTGAATTGCGGCGGGTGCTGGCCGCCGGCGGACAGGCCTCGAAAGTGATCTTCTCCGGCGTCGGCAAGACGCCGGCGGAGATGCGCGAGGCGCTGGCGGCCGGCATCGGCTGCTTCAACGTCGAGAGCGAGGCCGAGATCGACGTGCTCGATGCGGTCGCCCGCTCTGCCGGCACGACCGCGCCGGTCAGCATCCGGGTCAATCCCAACGTCGACCCGAAGACCCACCCCTATATTTCCACCGGCCTGAAGGACAACAAGTTCGGCATCGCCCACGAGCGCGCGGTCGCGGTGTACCGCCACGCCGCCGCCCTGCCCGGTCTGCGGGTGATCGGCATCGACTGCCACATCGGCTCGCAGATCACCGAGGCCACCCCCTATCTCGACGCGATGGATCGGGTGCTGGACCTGGTCGCGGCGATCGAGTCGGCCGGCATTGCGCTGCAGCACATCGACTTCGGTGGCGGCCTCGGCATCGATTACCACGGCGACGCGCCCCCCGCGGCCGACGCGCTCTGGGCGCAACTGCTGGCCAAGCTCGATGCACGCGGCTACGGCGACCGCAAGCTGCTGGTCGAACCCGGGCGCTCGCTGGTGGGCAACGCCGGCGTCTGCCTGACCGAGGTGCTCTACAACAAGCCGGGCGAACACAAGAACTTCTGCATCGTCGACGCAGCCATGAACGACCTGCCGCGACCGGCGATGTACGAGGCGTACCACGCCATCGTGCCGCTGCTGCTGCCGGAGGATGCCGCCCAGACCACCCTGGTGGACGTGGTCGGTCCGGTATGCGAGAGCGGTGACTGGCTCGGCCGCGACCGGCGACTGGCGGTGCTGCCGGGCGATCGGCTGGCGGTGCTGTCGACCGGCGCCTACTGCATGAGCATGGCCAGCAACTACAACACCCGGGGTCGTGCGGCCGAGGTCCTGGTGGATGGATCGCAGGCGCACCTCATCCGCGAGCGCGAAACCGCCGAGGACCAGATGCGCGGCGAGATCCTGCCCGCCTGACCCTGCCCGATCGGCCGTACGGACGGCCGACCGATCGACTCAGGCTGTGCCGCGAGCGGCCCGTGCCTTGGCTGCAGCCTGAGCCTTTGCCAGCGCCTGTGCCTTCTTGCGCTGCTTGCCGACGAAGTGGTACCAGACCCGCCACAGCAGCAGCATCGCGACGATACCGGCATAGACGAACACCTCGGCGAAGTTGTTCTTGCCGGCGCGCATCCAGAAGAAATGCAGCAGGCCCAGGCCGGCGATCAGGTACACCAGCTTGTGCAGCATCTGCCAGCGCTTGGCGCCCAAGGCCTTGATCGCCCGGTTGAACGATGTGGCGGCCAGCGGCGTCAGCAGCACGAACGCAGCGAAGCCGACGAGGATGAACGGGCG
>JAKONS010000080.1 GCA_022701845.1 Burkholderiaceae bacterium | reverse complement strand
GCCCGATCGTCGAAACATGGGGCGTGGTGCCGGGGCGGCCGTTCCACCAGGTCGGGTTTCCGCATGCGGATATCGGCCTGCAACTGGCCCGGCACTTCGTGGAGCAGGGCGCCACCCGCATCCGGTTCGCGGTGCGCGCCGCGCCGGAAGATTTCCGGGCCCAGCAGCGGGCCCACGGCTATGCCGACGCGATGCGGGCGCAGCGGCTGGTGCCGGACATCGTTTCGTCCAGCGCCACCGACGAGCTCGATGCCGGCGCCGAGATCCTGCGGGCGTTCGCCCGAGAGCCTGGCGCGGTCCGGCCCCAGGCGATCATCTTCGCCAGCGACAACATGGCCGCCGGCGCCATGCTGGAAGCGCCGGAGCTGGGCATTGCCTTTCCGCGCGACTGCGCCATCGCCGGTTTCGGCGACGCGCCAATCGCCGCCCGGTTGCGGCCGGGTCTGACTACCGTGCGGCCCGCGCCCTACGCCATCGGCCGCAAGGCAGCACAGGTGGTGCTGGAGCTGCTCGCCCGGCGCGAGGCCGACGAGCCGGTGCAGACGCACATCGTGCCCTGCGAACTGGTCGTGCGCGGCAGCTCGCAGCTGGTCCGGCCGCCGGCCTGATTCAGGTCCCCGCCACCTCGACGATGAAGTCGCGGCATGAGACGAGGTCCGGCTCCACGCCGAGCCCCGGGCGGTCTTCGAGTTGCACCGCGCCGTCGACCAGGGCGAAAGCGGGCAGGGCCAGCAGGTCCCGCAGGGGGTTGGGGTTGGCGTCCACCTCGACGTAACCCGGCCCGCCGACCGCGGCTTTCAGATGGAAGGAAGCGGTCAGGCCGATGCCGCCGCCCAGCCAGTGCGGGCAGAAGGTCTTGCCCTGCAGCAGCGTGCGGCGGCCGACCTCCAGGCAGCCGCTCAGGCCGCCCCATTTGCCCAGATCGGGTTGCTTCACCTGCATGCCGGAATCCCGGATGAAGGCGTCGAACTGCGGCAGGCCGGCGAGGTTCTCGCCGCCCGCCAGCCGCAGCGGCTGTTCGGCAGCCAGGCGGGTCCAGTCGGCGGCGCCGGCGTCGGCACGCACCGGTTCCTCGAGCCAGCCCAGCGCGAAGCGTTCCATGCGGCGGCCGGCGGCAACGGCCTCCTGCAGGTCCCACGCCTGATTGGCATCGACCATGAAAGGCGCGTCGGGGCCGATCACCTCGCGCACCGCCTGCAGGTTGGCGGTGTCGCGCTCCGCACCGAAGCCTACCTTCAGCTTGAACGCTCGATAGCCCTCGGCTTGTTTGGCGGCGGCGAGCTTTTCCGGCTCGGTCGGGTTGAGGCCCGAGGCATACAGCGCGATCGGCGCCGGCTGCGCCGCGGCACCATCGGAGAGCAATCTCCACAGCGGGGTAGAGGCCCGACGCGCCACCATGTCCCACAGGGCGATGTCGAGCCCCGCGACGATCTGGTGCAGGGTGCCCGGCTCGCCGCACTGCAACGCCAGCACCGCGAGCTGGGCGGTCAGCGTCTCGAAGCAGGCCGGGGGACTGGCGAAACGCCGGCCGCAGACCAGCGGCCGCAGGTAGGTGGCGGCCATGCGGGCCCGGTGTTCGGCACCCACCACCGGGAAATTGCACCAGACCTCGCCCCAGCCGTGCGCGCCCTGGGTGTCGGTGACCCGCAGCAGCACGGCGGGGCGGTCGCGCATGATGCCGAAGGAGGTTTGTACCGGCGGGTCGGCCGGAGCGCGGAACACGAAGATGTCGATGCGTTCGATCGAAAATGCGGTGTCGACTGTGGAAACCATGAACCTGTCGTCCTTTCAAGAAACAAAAAACCGGGTCGGAGGCCCGCCGCGATGAAGCACAGCGAACGGGCGGGCAACGCACCCAAGTACGGCGTGGTGGCCAATGCGCTGCGCCAGCGCATCGCCCGCGGCCTGTGGCCGGCCGGCACCCGGGTGCCGTCGCTGCACGCGCTGGCTGCGGAATTCGGCGTGGCCCGGCTGACCGCTCGTCAGGCGGTGCAACTGTTGGTCGACGAAGGCCTGCTCGATGCGCGCCGGGGTAGCGGCACTGTGGTGACCGGGCAGCCGCCCCCGGTCAAGAACATCCAGGTGCAGACGACCCTGGCGGCACTGGGCGCGATGTACCTGAAAACGCCGCCAGACATCCGCACCCTGTCCGAATCCGTCGGTCCGCTGCCGCCGGGCCGGCGCCGCGGCCACGATGGACACGGCGGCCGTCCCGGCGACTATGTCCGGCTGCAGCGGGTGCATGCCGACGGCGGCGTGGCCTACTGCGTGATCACCCTCTACATCGACGCGGCCGTGTTCGCCCTGGCGCCCCGGGCCCTGCGCGAGCAAGCCGTGATACCGGTGCTGCTCTCGCTGCCCGGCTGCCGAGTGCAGCACGCGCACCAGACGATGACCGTCGGCACCGCCGACGCCGACGTCGCCGGGCACCTGGGCGTGGCGCCCAACGCGCCGGTGGCTTTCGTGGAGCGGGTGTTCGAGGGTGAGAACGGGCATGTGATCTACCTGGCCGAAGTCATCTACCGGGGCGAGGCGGTGCGGCTGGAAATCGATCTGACGGTGTAGTCGTCATTCGATGTGCGCGGCCTGCACGATCTTGCGGAACTTGACCCGTTCGGTCTGGACGAAAGCCTCGAATTCGGCGGTGGGCATGCCGCTCGGCTCGGCGCCCTGCTTGAGCAGGGTCTCGCGCACCTCGGGCAGTGCCAGCACTTCGGCGATGTCGCGCTGCAGCTTCTGCACCACCGGCTCCGGCGTGCGGGCCGGCACGAACACACCGAACCACTGGATCAACTCGAAGGACGCGAGACCCGGCGTCTGCGCGATGGCGGGCACCTGCGGCGCGGCGGCCGCCGGCTCGCGGGACGACACGCCCAGCGCCCGCACCTTGCCGGCCTGGATCTGCTGCAGAGCGGTCGGCAGGCCGGCGAAACCCATGTCCACCTGGCCGCTGAGGATGTCGGTCATCGCCTGCGCCACACCCTTGAAGGGCACATGCAGCAGCGACACGCCGGCCAGCTGCTCGACCAGCACACCAGCCAGATGCTGCGGCGTGCCCGGACCGGAGCTGGCGTAGCTGACCGCGCCGGGATGCAGACGGGCATAGGCGATCAGCCCGGCCATGTCGGCATACGGCTTGGCGGGCGATGCCACCAGCGCGAAGGGCAGCTTGACCAGCAGCGTCACCGGCTTCAGGTCGCGCTCCGGGTCGTAGGCCATCTTCTTCATGAAGAACTGGTTGATGGCCACTTCGGCGGTCGCCGACATCAGGATGGTGTGGCCGTCGGCCGGCGCTTTGGCGACCACGTTGGCACCGATCGTGCCGCTTGCGCCGGCCCGGTTGTCGACCAGCACCGGCTGGCCCCAGCGCTCGGCGAGCTTCTGGGACACCAGCCGCGCCACCGGGTCGACCCCGCCGCCCGCCACGTAGGGCACGATGACCGATACCGGCCGGCTCGGCCAGGTGCCGGTGGCGGTTGCCGGCGCCTGGGCGAAGCTGCCGACGCCGAACAAAGGCGTGGCCGCCAGGATCAGGGCTGCGAGTCGGATGCGCATGGTGGTCGTCTCCTCCCCGGAAGCGGGGGTGGTTCAGAGACTAGCAAATAAAGGTCTATAGACCCATACCTTTATTCCCTCGACAGGCGGCGTTGCCCTGGGGCCGTACGTGGCCGGTCAGCGCGGGCGCGGCGGCTCCAGATCCATCTCCAGCCGAAAAGAGTCCCCGCGGTAGGTGACCTCGCCGAGATAAATGGCGCGGCCCCGGTCGTCGC
>JAKONS010000062.1 GCA_022701845.1 Burkholderiaceae bacterium | reverse complement strand
GCTTGGGGAACACCGCGGGGTTCACCGCATGGGTGGTGACGGTGGCCATGCCGATGGTGTAGCCGTCGGGTGCCGCCTTGGCGACGAAGTCCGAGCCGATGGCGCCGGACGCGCCGGCCTTGTTGTCGACCACCACCGGCTGGCCGAGCTCGCGGGTCAGCCGGTCGGCCATGGCGCGGGCGATCAGGTCGGTGGTGCCGCCCGGTGCGAAGGGCACCACCAGCTTGATCGGCCGGGCGGGCCAGGCGTCGGTCTGTGCCAGTGCCGGCAGGGCGGTGGCGGCGGCGACGGCGGTTGCGACGGCGGCCAGGGTGCGGCGCAGGAAGGTCTTGTTCATGGGGCGATCGGGAGGGGATGAGGGGGAGCCGGGGGTCGGCGCGTCGGCGGGTCCGGAATCGACCGACCCAGTCTAGGAACTTGCGGCGGCGGCGAACAGGGCGTGCGGGCCGGCGTCCACAAAACTAGCCGGCCCCGGGCGGTCGGTCGTTTCCGGCCGCATGTTGGTGCACGGCCGCCTGCCGGGCAGCGAGCGCGCCGTCGCCCCGTGTCGGGGCGCCGCGCGCCGCGCAAACGCACCGATCTGGAGGCCGAAACGCCCGGGCGGGGCCGTCGCGTGGTGAACATATTCACCACTCCGGTCCCGCCCCATGTCGCCGCCGGACAAACCGACGCACAGTCGGCCGCACCCCCAACCCCCGACACACCGGAGTCCCCCATGCCCGCAACCGCCCGCCGTTCCCTTCTCGTCCTGGCCGCATGGGCGGTGGCAGCCGCGCCCGCGCTCGCCGCCGACGTGTTCCCCAGCCATCCGGTGAAGATCGTCGTGCCCTTCGCGCCGGGCGGCACCACCGACATCCTGGCCCGCATCATGGCCGACGGCATGGGCCGCTACCTGGGGCAGTCGGTCATCGTCGACAACAAGGCGGGGGCGGCCGGCGCCATCGGCTCCGAGGCGGTGGTGCGGGCGCCAGCCGACGGCTACACCCTGGGCATCGCCACGGTGACATCGCATTCGGTGCTGCCGCTGACCCGCAAGCTGAACTACGACGTGCGCAAGGACCTGGTGCCGGTGGTCAACATCGCCAACTGCCCCACCGTCTGGTCGGCCAACACCCAGTTCCCGGCGAAGAACCTCGCCGAACTCATCGAGCTCGCCAAGGCCAACCCGGGCAAGTATTCCTTCGGCTCCTCCGGCGCCGGCGGCGGCGGCCACCTGAAGATGGAGATGTTCCAGTACCGCACCGGCACCAAGCTGCTGCATGTGCCCTACAAGGGCATCAGCTTCGTGATCCAGGACGTGCTGGCCGGCCAGGTCGACACCTTCAGCGACGACCTGCCGTCCTCGCTGCCCTATATCCAGAGCGGCAAGCTCAAGCCGCTAGCGGTGTCCGGCACCAAGCGCGTGCCCAGCCTGCCCGACGTGGCCACCTATGCCGAGCAGGGCCTGCCGGAACTCGGCCTGCTGTCGTGGTTCGGCATCGTGGCGCCGGCCGCCACGCCGCCCGAGGTGATCGCCCGGCTGAACAAGGCCGCCAACGACGCGCTGGCCGAGCCGCGCATCCGCGAGGCGATCGAGAAGCTGTCGGTGTTCCCGGCCGGCGGCACGCCGCAGGAATTCGGCCGGACGATGGAGAACGACCGCGCCAGCCAGGGCGCGCTGCTGAAGGCGGTCAACGTCAAGCTCGAATGACCGCCGCGCCGGCCGGCACCCCCGCAGGAACAGGAGACGACACCATGCAACACAAGACCATCCTCAGCGGCTCCATCTACCAGGAGTCGCACAGCTTCAACCCGATCCCGACCGGCCGCGACCAGTTCCAGATCGCCTTCGGCGACGAGGCCCTGAACGCCTTCCGCGGCACCCGCTCCACCCTGGGCGGCGTCATCGACACGGCCGAGGCGGCCGGCTTCGCGGTCATCGTGCCGGCCTCGTTCCGGTCGTTTCCCTCGGGTGTGGTCGACGACGCGGTGTACCGGGAATTCCGCACGTCGATGCTGGACGCCGCCCGCCGCGGCGGCTTCGACGCGATCGTGCTGGCGCTGCACGGCGCCATGGTGACCACCGAACACACCGACCCCGAGGGCGACCTGATCCGAGCCCTGCGCGACATCGTCGGGCCGGCGATGCCGATCACCGCCGGCCTCGACCTGCATGCCCATGTCACCCCCTACACCCTGGCGGCCTGCGACTTCATCACCGGCTACAAGACCAATCCGCATGCCGACATGGCCGAGACCGGCCAGCTGGCCACGCGTGCCGCCCTGGCGATGCTGGCCGGCGCGTTCGAGCCGGTCTGCGTGTCGGTGCATTTCCCGATGCTGACGCTGGGCCAGGACCGCACCGACGAAGAGCCGCTGATGGGCCTGCACGCCCGCGCGGTGGCGCTGGCCGCGGCCACCGGCCTGTACGACATCAGCATCTTCAACGTGCAGCAGTTCCTCGACATCGCCCACATGGGCCAGACGGTCGTCGCCTACGGCAACGGCCGGCTCGACCCGGCCTGGGCCGCCGCCCACGAGATCGCCGGCAGCCTGTGGGCGGCGCGCGACGCGTTGGTGGGCGTGCTGCCCGACATCGCCACCTGCCTGACCCGGGCCAGCGAGCCCGGCCGCGGCCGGCCGGTGGTCATCGGCGACCAGGGCGACCGGGTGGCGGCCGGCGGGCCGGGCGACAGCACCTTCGTGCTGACCACGCTGCTGGCCGACTTCCCGGCGCTGTCCGCCGCGGTGCCTATCCGCGACCAGGCCTCGGTGGAACGCTGCCAGGGCGCGCAGGTCGGCGACATGGTCGAGCTGGAGATCGGCGGGCGCTATTCCACCGAGACGCCGCCGGTCCGGGCCGCCTGCCGCCTGCTGGCGCAGGGGCCGAACGCCGACGCGGTGATGAAGGGCCCGGCGCTCGGCGGCGTGACGATGGCCACCGGCCCGTACGCGGTGGTGCAGCTGGGCCGGGTGTCGATCGCGCTGACGACCCAGCCGCTGACCTTCCT
>JAKONS010000058.1 GCA_022701845.1 Burkholderiaceae bacterium | reverse complement strand
GAGAAATTTTCGGACATCAATTGGTTGAATAATGAATAGTGCGGTCAGAAATTCGACCTTGGATATGGTGAAAGGATTGGCGCTATTGCTGGTGGTAGTCGGCCATAGCTGGTTTGCCGCGTCCTCGGCAGAGATGTACCGTGTTATTTTCTCGATTCACATGCCGTTCTTTTTCTTCGTTTCGGGCATGGTGCTGAATGCGAGCAGAAGTTTCTATCGTTTTGCTTTCCTCCGGGCAGATTCCTTATTGAAACCTTATTTTGTCGTCCTGGCGATTTTGCTGCTGATACGGACGGCAAAGTCCGGGATGAATTTTTCAGGGCCTGAATTTGCCGCACGCTTCGGCGGGATTTTTTGGGGAACGGGTGCATCGATCCAGTGGGTGCCTCTCTGGTTTTTGACCCATCTTTTTCTTGCGTCGGTGATCTGCTGGCTGCTGATCCGGCTGGCACGGCAGTCCCAGGCCGTGCTTCTGATTTTTGCGGCGACATTATTTTCTCTGGGAGCATGGGCCGCGAATTCCACGGCTTTTTCAACCGTCGGCTACGAAGTATTCCCGGTGTCGGGATTGCCGTGGAGTGCCGATCTGCTGCCTTTGAGCATAAGCTTCATGCTATTCGGGTACTTCGCCCGGGCACCGTTTCTGGCGTTTCACCATTCCGCGGTCACGTTTATCCTGGCCGGGTCGGTTTTTATTCTGCTGCATCTGGCGTTCGACGACACGATCGACTTCAATCTGCGCGCGATGGGAAATCCGCTCGTCGTGCTGGCGCAGATCGCAGCCGGTATCTACTTGATGTTTTCCATCGGATCGATCATCGCGTCGGGCAGGTTGGGCGCACGGATCCCGCGGTTTCTTCTGGCCTTGAATCAGGCGGCGATATTCGTTCTGATCTTCCATTTGTTCTTCATGGACAAAACACTGTCGTTGCTGACATCGCATCGAATTCCCGGCTTGCTCGCCGCAGGACTGTCCGTCGCCGCAGGCATCGGTTTTCCGGTTTTGCTGTCCCTGGCTGCCAAGCAGGTGAAGCTCGCCCGATGGCTGATGCTGCCGTCCGTTCGCGCACCGGCAAAAGTAAAAGCCTGAAGGGCGTCATCGTTTCGAAGAGGCTCGTGCCGTTGGTGATCCTCGACGGTCTGCCGAAGCGCGGCGTTCGCGGCCGACCACGCGTTCCGGGCGGCACCGGTCCCTGAAAATACCGCCATGTCCGCCCCCGTCTGGCACACGATCCACATCCACCCCGCGGCGCCGCCCAAGCCGGCGCTGGGCGCGCCCTGCAACGGCTGTGGCCAGTGCTGCCTGGTCGAGCCCTGTCCGCTGGGCATGGTGGTCTCCGGCAAACGCAGTGGCGCGTGTTCCGCGCTGCGCTGGAGCGACGCGGCCGGCCGCTATGTCTGCGGCCTGGTGGCCGATCCGGCCGGGGTGCTGGGCCGGCGCTGGCGCTGGGCGGCGCCGGCGGTGGCGCGGCTGGCGCGGCGCTGGATCTCGGCCGGCTCCGGCTGCGACGCCGAGCTGCTGGCGCCCGACTAGGGCGCGCGCGAGTCGCTGTCGCGGCATGCTCGCGGCGCTCCACCATTCGTACACATTCGCTCGACGCCCAGGCAAGGTTGCGCCAGCAGACTGCGCCCGCCGCCGCGTTCCTGCCTGCGGCTCCTGCCCCGTGCGCCGGTCGGCGTGCGGGGCGTTCGACGAGACCACCCCGGAGTTCCTCTCATCCATGGATAACGCACAGCTGCTGGCGGACGAAGCGAAGTACTGCTCCTTCGGCGATACCGTCCACTACGTCACCCCACCGAAGATCTTTGCCGGCTGCGACGGCAGCTACATGCACGACGACCAGGGCGTGCGCTACCTCGACCTGCAGATGTGGTACTCGGCCGTCAACTTCGGCTACAAGAACAAGCGCCTGGAAGACGTGATGATCAAGCAGCTGCAGGAGCTGCCGCAGATCGCCAGCCAGTACCTGCACCCCACCAAGATCGAGCTCGCCAAGTGGATCGCGCAGGACGCGCAGACCAAGTGGGGCCGCGAGGGCCGGGTGCATTTCAACGTCGGTGGCGCGCAGGCCATCGAGGATTCGCTGAAGGTGGTGCGCAACGCCAGCAACGGCAAGAGCCTGATGTTCGCCTTCGAGGGCGGCTACCACGGCCGCACGCTGGGCGCGTCGTCGATCACCTCCAGCTACCGCTACCGCCGCCGCTACGGCCACTTCGGCGACCGGGCCCAGTTCATTCCCTTCCCGTACCCGTTCCGGCGTCCCAAGGGCATGACCGCCGAGGAGTACTCCGAGTCGATCGTGAAGGACTTCGCCCGCAAGTTCGAGAATGAATACCACGCCATCTGGGACCCGAAGACCAACCAGTGCGAATACGCGGCCTTCTATGTCGAGCCGATCCAGGGCACCGGCGGCTACGTCGTCCCGCCGGCCAACTTCTTCAAGGGTCTGAAAAAGGTGCTCGACGACCACGGCGTGCTGCTGGTGGTCGACGAGATCCAGATGGGCTTCTGGCGCACCGGCAAGCTCTGGTCGATCGAGAACTTCGGCGTGCAGCCCGACGTGCTGGTGTTCGCCAAGGCGCTGACCAACGGGCTGAACGCGCTGTCGGGCCTGTGGGCGCGCGAGGAACTGATCAACCCCACGATCTTCCCGCCGGGCTCCACCCACAGCACCTTCGCCTCGAACCCGCTGGGCACCGCGCTGGGCCTGGAAGTGCTGAAGATGACCGCCGAGGTCGACTTCGGCCAGCAGGTGCGCGAGAGCGGTGCCTACTTCCTCGACGGCCTGCGCGACCTGCAGAAGCGCCACAAGGAGATCGGCGACGTCGACGGCCTGGGCCTGGCGCTGCGCGCCGAGATCTGCACCGAGGACGGCTTCACCCCCAACCGCGCGCTGCTCGACAAGATGGTCGACATGGGCCTGGAAGGCACGCTGGAATACCAGGGCGAGAAACGCGGCCTGGTGCTGGACGTCGGCGGCTACTACAAGAACGTGATCACCTTCGCGCCGTCGCTGATGATCACCCGCGCCGAGATCGACGAGGCGATGGTGCTGCTGGACCAGCTGCTGACGCGTGCCAAGCGCGGCTGA
>JAKONS010000037.1 GCA_022701845.1 Burkholderiaceae bacterium | reverse complement strand
ACGGGCGACGCCCGCAAAGCCAGCGGCAGCGAGACCCCGTTCGACGACAGCGTGGTCTCGGTCACCACCAACTATTTCGAGGTGCGTGGGCGTCTGCGGCTGCAGCAGGCGGTGGTGGAAGAGCGTTCGCTGGTACATCGCCCCAACCGCAGCGTGACCACCGTATGGCGCGAGCGCGGCGCACTGCCGATACCGCTGACGCAGCCAGCGCTCCGGTGACCCCGCGCGCACGCTCCGGCACCGTCACGCTCGCTCTCTACAATCGCGCGCACTTCCCATGAGCACACTTCTCGTTTCACTTCCCCTGCCGGCCGCCGATGGCGCCAGCGTCGGCAGCCAGGAGTTCTCCTATGTGCTCACCGGCGACGGCGTGTCGGTGCAGCAGCAGTCCACCGCGCCGGCGGCGCTGTTGCCGCACACCGGCCGGGCCGGCGAAACCGTCGCGGTGGTGCCGATCCGGGCGCTGTCCTGGCAGCGGGTGGCGCTGCCGCCGGGTCTGCGCTCCGGCACGCGCGGCAATACCGCGCCGCGGCTGCGCGCGGTGCTCGAGGGACTGCTGGAAGAACACCTGCTGGACGATCCGTCCAGCCTGCATTTCGCGCTGGCGCCAGACGCCTCGGCCGGCGCGTCCGCCTGGGTCGCGGTGTGCAACCGGATCTGGCTGCGCAGCGCCCTAACGGCGCTGGAGGCCGCCGGCCATCCGGTGTCCCGGGTGGTGCCCGAATGGGCGCCGGGCGAGGACGTCGCCACGCTGCACGCCTTCGGAACCCCCGAGGACGCCTGGCTGGTGGCCACCGGCCTGCCGCCGGCGGCCGGGCTGGCGCTGCTGCCGCTGTCGTCGGTGTCGCTGGCGCTGCTGCCGGTGGACGTCGCCGCCGCACCCTGTTTCGCCGAACCGGCGGTGGCGGTGGCGGCCGAAGCCGCGGCCGACCGGCCGCCGGCACTCGAGACCGCCGCCGACCGCTGGCTGGCGGCCGCCCGCAGCCCCTGGGACCTGGCCCAGTTCGACATGGCCAACAGCGGCGGCACCCGTGCCCGCAAACGGGCCGGGGCGCTGATGGGCGAACTGCTGCGCTCGCCGCAGTGGCGCGCCGCGCGCTGGGGCGCCGGGCTGCTGGTCGCGGCCAACATCGTCGGCCTGAACGCCTGGGCCTGGAAGGAACAACGCGCCGTCGAGGCCCAGGACGCCACCGTGCGCGGCCTGCTCACCACCACCTTTCCCACGGTGCGGGTGGTGGTCGATGCGCCGGTGCAGATGGAGCGCGAGCTCGCCCGCTTGCGCCAGGCCAGCGGCGCCGCCTCCGCCTCGGGCGCGGAAGCCCTGCTGGCGGCCGCCGGCGCCGCCCTGCCGGCGGGCCGCAGCGCCACCGCGGTCGAGTTCTCCGGCACCGAACTGCGCCTGGTCGGCCTGCAGCTGCAGGCCGAGGAAGCCGCGGCCACCATCTCCGCCCTGCGCAGCCGGGCGGTCGCCGCCCGCACCGAAGGCGAAACCCTGTTCCTGCACGCCGAGACCGCCCCATGAAACGCAAGGCCGTCCCCGTCTTCCGCAACGCCGTCACCGC
Source organism: Burkholderiaceae bacterium (assembly GCA_022701845.1). Next base: position 1,984 of record JAKONS010000037.1, on the reverse strand, counting down.
GCTGGCGCCGCTGCGCGCCCGCTGGCAGGCGCTGTCGCCCCGCGAGCGCTACCTGAGCACGCTGGCGGCATCGGCCGTCGGCCTGCTGCTGGTGTGGGCGGTGGCCCTGGCGCCCGCCTTGCGCTCGCTGCAGAAGGTGAGCACCCAACGGATCGTGCTCGACGGCCAGCTGCAACGCATGCTGGCCCTGCAGGCCGAAGCGCAGCTGCTCGCGGCCCAGCCGCGCATCGGCCGCGAGGTGGCGCTGAAGGCGCTGCAGGAATCGGTGACCGGCCTGGGCAGCGGTGCGCAGCTGCAGGTCAGCGGCGAACGCGCGGTGATCACCCTGCGCGGCGTGCCGGCCGCCGCCGTGGCGACCTGGCTGGGCCAGGCACGCGCCAATGCGCGGGCGATCCCGGTCGAGGCGCGGCTGGTGCGCAGTCCGGTGCGCAGCACGCCCCCGGCCGGCCTGCCGGGCGCAGCCGGTGCCATTCCGGCAGTCCCGGCCAACCCCGGCAATTTCGGTGCACCGGGATACGGCGCGGCGCTCGGCGCCACCGGCATCGGGGCCAATACGGCCGTTGCGCCGAACGCCGGCAGCGGCGCGCTGGCCGGCATCGGCAGATCCGCATCCACCGACCCCGCCCCGGCGCCCGGCACCGACATCCGCTGGGACGGCACGCTGGTGGTCGCCCTGCCGGCCGCCTGACGCCCCCGACCGACCGCACCACGATGGCCCGCCCTTCCTTCGCTCGCCCTGCCTTCCGCGCCGCCGGCCGCCCGGCCACCGCCCGCACCGGCAGCCGCATCGCCGCCGTGGTCGGCGCACTGCTCGGCCTGGCGGTGGCGCTGACCGTTTTCGCACCGGCGCGCTGGCTAACCCGCAGCATCGAAAGCGCCAGCGCCGGCCATCTGCTGCTGGCCGAACCCCGCGGCACCGTGTGGAACGGCTCGGCCCAGCTGGTGCTGGCCGGCGGCAGCGGCAGCACCGACGCCGCCGCCCTGCCCGAGCGCATCGTCTGGCGCCTGCGCCCGGCGCTGACCGGCGTGCGGCTGCGCCTGCAGGCCGCCTGCTGCACGCCGCAGCCGCTGGAGGTGTTCGCCAGCATCGGCTTCGGCGGCGTGCGCATCGCGGTGCAGGACGGCGGCTCGGCCTGGCCCGCCACCCTGCTGACCGGCCTGGGCACCCCGTTCAACACCTTGCGGCCGGAGGGCACGCTGGCGCTGCGCACCGGCGGGCTGGTGCTGCAGCTGGCCGAAGGCCGCCTGGTGATGGCCGGCCGCGCCGACATCGACATCCAGAACACCGCGTCCAGCCTGTCGCAGCTGCGCCCGCTGGGCAGCTACCGGCTGAGCCTGATCGGCGGCGATGCGCCGCAGCTGCAACTCTCCACGCTCGACGGCCCGCTGCGCCTGTCGGGCGAAGGCCGCTGGGTCGGCAACCGCCTGCGCTTCGTCGGCGAGGCGCGCGCCCTGCCCGAGCGCGAAGCCGCGCTCTCCATCCTGCTCAATCTGCTGGGCCGCCGCGACGGCGCCCGCTCCGTCATCACCCTGGGCTAACCGCCATGTCAATGTTCCTGCCGTCCTCGCCATCCGCGTCCTGCGCGCTGTCCGCGCGCCGCCCGCTGCCGTTCGCCCGGCTCACCGTGGCCGCGCTGCTGGCCGTCCTGCTGGCCGACGCCGGCACCGCCTTCGCGCAGGCCACGCAGCCGCCCGCCCGCGGCGCGCTGCCGTCGGCAGTCGGTGCGCGCGAGCCGGTGACGCTCAATTTCTCGAATGCCGAGATCGAGGCGGTGGCGCGGACGCTCGCCACCATCACCGGCCGCAACATGGTGGTCGACCCGCGGGTCAAGGGCACCATGTCGCTGATGACCGAGCGGCCGGTACCGCCGCAGGTGGCGTTCGACCAGTTCCTGGCGGCGCTGCGGCTGCAGGGCTTCACCGTGGTGGAGGCGGCCGGCCTCTACAAGGTGGTGCCCGAGGCCGACGCCAAGCTGCAGGGCGG
>JAKONS010000006.1 GCA_022701845.1 Burkholderiaceae bacterium | reverse complement strand
GCGGGGATGGCGTCGATATCCGGCCGGTCCCAGTGTCGGTGCACCTGCATCGCCGCGATGAAATCGGCTGCCGTCTTCAGGCTGCCCTCGGCGCTCGGCTCACCGAGCACCACGCCGGGATGGTTGGCCAGCGCTTCGCTCGACGCACCCGCCGGAATGCCGAGCAGGGCCAGCAGCAGTGCGCCGTCGCCGATGGCGCATACCGGCTTGCAGTGCTTGTAGGCCTCCAGCACGAAGTGCACCGCATCGCCCACCTTGGACAACGCTTCGGCGCTGTCCTTGCCGCCGGCGATCACTACCGCATCGAACATCACCGACGGCATCGACTGCAGCGTCGACGCCACCTCGACACGCCGGCCGCCGGCAGTGGCGATGGCGCCGAGCCGGGGCGACAGCACGCTGCACTCCGCCCCGGCATCGACCAGCGCCTGTTGCAGCGGGCGCAGCGAGACGATGTCGACGCCGTCGGTCGCCAGGATCGCCACCTTGCGGGTGTGAATGCCGGTTTTGTCGGGCCGGGGCGCCATGCTGAGGGCGGGCGAGCGCTCGATCGGCAGATCGACGCGCACATTGCGAAAGCCGGCCTGGCCGGTCGCCGCGCGTGCATCCGGCGACTCGAGCCCGAGGCTGGCAGCGACCTTCTTGGCCAGGCGCGCATCGACATGGGCCAGGTTGTTGACCATGCGCTGGCGCACCGCCACCGTGGCCACCTTGCCGAGTTCGTAGCGGAAGGCCGCGACGATATGGTCCTTCTCGACCGGCGTCATGCTGTTCCAGAACAGCGTCGCCTGGCTGAAGTGGTCGTCGAAACCCGGGCTGCGCCGTCGCACCTTGGGCGGCTCGACCGAGTCGTCGGCAATGCTGTGGAAGCCGTTCGAGCCGCCGTCGACACGGAACTCGGCTCCGGCCGCCAACGAGTTCGGCTCGTACGACACCTGCCCGCGGCCGATCGCCTGGCGGTGGAGGCCGTCACGTTGGAAGTTGTGGACCGGGACCAGGCTCCGGTTGATCGGGATCTCGTGGAAGTTGGGCCCGCGCAGCCGCGACATCTGGGTGTCGGTGTACGAGAACAGTCGTCCCTGCAGCAGGGGGTCGCTGGTGAAGTCGATGCCCGGCACCAGGTGGCCCGGGTTGAACGCCACCTGCTCGGTCTCGGCAAAATAGTTGTCCGGGTTGCGGTCCAGCACCAGCTTGCCGACCGGCACCACCGGCACCATTTCCTCGGGGATCAGCTTGGTCGGGTCGAGCACGTCGAAGCCGAGCGCGGCGGCCTTGTCCTCCGACAGGATCTGCAGACCCAGCTCCCATTCCGGGAAGTGACATTTCTGGATCGATTCCCAGAGGTCGCGGCGGTGGAAGTCGGCATCCTTGCCGGCGAGCTTCTGCGCCTCGTCCCAGGCCAGGCCGTGCACACCCAGCTTGGGCTTCCAGTGGAACTTGACGAAATGCGCTTCGCCCCGGCCGTTGACCATGCGGAAGGTATGGACGCCGAAGCCTTCCATCATCCGGTAGCTGCGCGGCAGCGCACGGTCGCTCATGGTCCACATCAGCATGTGGGTGGTCTCGGGCATCAGCGAGGCGAAATCCCAGAAGGTGTCGTGTGCGCTGGCCGCCTGCGGCATCTCGTGGTGCGGCTCGGGCTTGAGCGCATGGATCAGGTCGGGAAACTTGATCGCGTCCTGGATGTAGAACACCGGCATGTTGCTGCCGACCAGGTCGTAGTTGCCTTCCTGGGTATAGAACTTGACCGCGAAGCCACGCAGGTCGCGCACCGTGTCGGCGGAGCCGCGCGAGCCCACCGTGCTGGAGAAACGCACGAATACCGGCGTGCGCGCCTCGGTGTCGTTGAGGAACTGGGCGGTGGTGTATTCGGACAGTGCGCGGTAGACCTGGAAATGCCCGTGCGCACCGGCGCCGCGGGCATTCACCACCCGTTCGGGAATGCGTTCGTGGTCGAAGTGGGTGATCTTCTCGCGAAGGATGAAGTCCTCCAGCAGCGTCGGCCCGCGCAGGCCGGCTTTCAGGGAATTGTGGTTGTCCGGGATCTGCAGACCCTGGTTGGTGGTGAGCATCTGCACCGCCTCGTCGACATGGGCCGCCAATTGCTGGGCCTTGTCTCCGGCGGCAGAGGCGGCCTTGGGCTTGCCGCGGCCACCGTTCCTCGATTGCACCATGGTGTCTCGTTTCCTTGGGAAGGGAAGCGCCGCGTCCGGGCACCGCCCGTATGCGGTTGGGCTCGCCCCGCGGCAAGGCCACCGAGCGAAGCAGAATTATTTTTTAGTAGTCGAAGCAGTTTTCGAGGGCGTTCACCAGCGCTGTCAGGGCGACTGCCGCCATCAAACCCGCCACACTCCACACGACCCATTCCATGGCACTTCTCCGGTTTGCCTGTTGCTGCTTCGAAACTCGTTGGTCGGGCGGCACGGGTTCCTTGTCGAATTTCGGAGCGGGAACCGGAGTGCCACCGGCCAAAAAAGGTTAACCGCCGGTAAACGACGAAACCGTAGCCGGAAACATCCTGCAACTGTGGGACATGGGGAGCGGATTTGTCAGCGCGATCCCACAGTCGCGCGCGGCATGCGTCAGCTACGCAAAGCCGTCCGCATCGAGTCGATCACCGTCCGGTAATCCGGCTTGCCGAAGATGGCGCTGCCGGCCACGAAGGTGTCGGCGCCGGCGGCCGCCACGCGGGCGATGTTGTCGGGCTTGATGCCGCCGTCGACTTCCAGGCGGATGTCTTTGCCGCAGGCGTCGATGCGCCTGCGCACCAGCTCGATCTTGCGCAGGGCCGAGTCGATGAAGCCCTGCCCGCCGAAGCCCGGGTTCACACTCATGATGAGGATCAGGTCGAGCTCCTCGATGGTCCAGTCGAGCACGTCGAGCGGGGTGGCCGGGTTGAACACCAGACCGGCCTTCACGCCCTTGGCGCGGATCGCCTGAACGCTGCGGTGCACATGCTGGGTGGCATCGGGATGGAAGCTGATCAGGTCGGCGCCCGCGTCGGCGAAGGCCGCGGCGAGCGCGTCGACCGGCTGCACCATCAGGTGCACGTCGATCGGCACCGCCGCGCCCTCCGGCGTGACCGCATGCGGCTTGAGCGCCTGGCAGATCATCGGACCGAAGGTGAGGTTGGGCACGTAATGGTTGTCCATCACGTCGAAGTGGATCCAGTCGGCGCCGGCGGCCACCACGTCGCGCACCTCCTGGCCGAGGCGGGCGAAATCGGCCGAAAGGATGGACGGGGCGATGCGGAAGGTTCGGTCTGCGCTCATGCGCCGGATTCTCGCAGCAGTCGCGCCGGTCGCGGCCGGTCCCGGCCACTTGCGGCTACATGCGCTGTACAAGCGCGGCGCATGCCTCGGACTAATATCGACGAATGCCGAACTACCAGTTCACTGTGGCCGTCGTGCCGCAGTACCTTCCCGAGCGCTCCGCGCCCGAAGACCATCTCTACGGCTTCGCCTACACCATCACCGTCACCAACACCGGAGACGTGCCCGCGCAGCTGATTTCGCGCCACTGGATCATCCGCGACACCCAGGGCCGCACCGACGAGGTCAAGGGCCTGGGCGTGGTGGGCCAGCAGCCGCTGCTGCAGCCGGGCGAGTCGTTCCGCTACACCAGCGGCTGCCAGCTGCGCTCGTCGAGCGGCACCATGCACGGCACCTTCTTCTGCGTGGCCGAGGACGCCCACCGCTTCGAGGCGACGGTGCCGCTGTTCGTACTCGAATCCGACACGCCCGCCGGCACCGACACCGCCGCGCCGCGGGTGCTGCACTGACCTTGGCGATGCCCAAACGCGATCTGCAGAGCCTGCTCGATTCCCTCGATCCGCAGGCCCCTTTGGCCGACCGCCATCTGTGGCTGATCGGCTTGTTCGAATGGATCCGCGGCAAGAGCAGCAATCCGCAGGCCGCCGTCAGCCGGGTGCAGCTGCTGCTCGACGCGCTGGCGGCCCAGCCGGCGGCGCGCCTGCGGCTGGCGGCCTGGTGGAAGGCGCTGGTGGAGACGGTCGACGTGACGCCCCTGCTGGCCGATTTCGGTTTCGCCCACCGCACCGCCTTCGCCAGCGAGCTGTCCGACCGGCTGCGCCGCAAGCTGCTGCCGGCCAGCCCCGAGACCTCCGACGCGGCCGAGCTGTTCCCGCTGGCGCTGCCGCAGGCTTTCGACGCCCAATGGATCGCCGCGCTCGACGAGCGCCAGCTCGACCGCATCGCCGACCTGCTGGCGCCGATCGATTTCGATCCCGAGGTGTCGTCGGCCCCGGTGCCGGTGCCCGGCGCCACGCCCTGGCAGCATGTGCTGCTCGACGCCATCACCTACTGCGCCGGCCAGATCGCCGCCACCGGCTTCTCGCCCGAGCTGCGGCTGCGCATGGGCAGCGCCGCGCGCGAGGCGCGGCCTTTTCACGGCGTGATGATGGATGTCGAGTGGTTGCGCATGGAGGTGCTGCGCCGCCCGCGCGATCCGGTGGCGCTGGCCGACGCGGTGCACCAGCTGCGCGAACGGCTCGACGCCTGCCGCCACGCGGCCAACAGCATCTACGCCCACCTGGAGGACAACGGCATCTCGGTCGGCCTGGTGTTCCGTCTGCGGCAGCTGCGCGAACGCCTGCTGCGGGTGCGCGAGCTGCTCGACTGCGTGCTGTCGGCCAGCCCGCCGCAGGCCGCCGCACGGTTGCTGGCGCGGCTGGTGCTGGTGGGCCAGGAGCGGCGCAGCGTGCGCGCGCTGGTGGCGGCCAACTCCTCGCTGCTGGCGGCCAAGGTGGTCGAGCGCAGCGCCGAGACCGGCGAGCACTACATCACCCGCGACGCCGATTCCTACCGCCGCATGCTGCGCCAGGCGGCCGGCGGCGGGGTGCTCACCGCCGGCACGGTGCTGGGCAAGTTCGGCCTCGGGCTGCTCGGCCTGTCGGCCTTCTGGGGCGGTGTGTGGTCGAGCCTGCTGTATGCCGGCAGCTTCGTGCTGATCCAGCTGCTGCACTGCACGCTGGCCACCAAGCAGCCGGCCATGACCGCGCCCGCGATGGCGGCGCGCCTGAAGCAGATCGAGGACGAGCGCGGCGTGGAGCGCTTCGTCGACGAGGTGACGCACCTGGTGCGTTCGCAGGTGGCGGCGGTGCTCGGCAACGTGCTGACGGTGTTCCCGGTGATGCTGGTGCTGGCCTGGTCGATCCAGGCGGTGGCCGGCACGCCGCTGGTGCGCACCGGCGAGGCGGCGCACACCCTGTCGGCGCTGAACCTGCTCGGCCCGACGGCGCTGTTCGCGGCCTTCACCGGGGTGCTGCTGTTCGCCGCCAGCATCATCGCGGGCTGGGCCGAGAACTGGTTCGTGCTGCACCACCTGGAGTCGGCGATCCGGTTCAACCCGGCCATCATCCGGGTGCTCGGCGGGGCACGGGCGGGCCGGTGGGCGCGTTTCATGCGCGCGCATATCTCCGGCTTCGCCTCCAACATCTCGCTGGGGGTGATGCTGGGCATGCTGCCGGCGCTGCTGGCCTTCGTCGGCATCGGCCTGGAGGCGCGCCATGTGACGCTCTCGACCGGCCAGATCGCCGGCGCCGCCGTCACCTACGGGCTGCCGGTGCTGCACATGCCGGCGTTCTGGCTGTGCATCGCGGCGATCCCGGTGATCGGCGCGCTCAACCTCACGGTGAGTTTCGCGCTGGCGTTCCAGCTGGCGCTGCGGGCGCAGAACGTCGGCCGGCCGGCGCGGGCGCGCATCCGCGGCGCCATCTGGCGGCGGCTGCTGCTGCGGCCGCTGTCGTTCTTCCTGCCGGGGCGCAGCGGCGCCAGGCCGGCCGGCGAGCCGGCGCCGGAGTCCGCCGAGGGCCCGCCCTCGGTGCCGCCGGGCCTGCCGGCTGCGGTGGTCGCGGTGACCACGCCCACCACCGCGACCCTGCCGCCGCCGCCGCCGCCGCAGGCCGAACGCATCGATCCGCGTTGAACGCCGGGCGCTAGGCGTTCCCCCGCGACCCATCCTGCGCCCGCCGCCGCTTGCCGCGGTACATCGCCGCATCGGCGGCGCGCAGCAGGCCGGCGGCGTCGGTGGCGTCGTCGGGAAACACCGCCATGCCGATGCTGAGTGAGGCGCGCACCGTGCGGCCGTCGGGCAGCGACACCGGCTCGGCCATGCCGGCGTCGATAGCGCGGGCCACCCGACCGGCGTCCTGCGCATCGCGCAAGGTGTCGAGCAGCACCGCGAACTCGTCGCCGCCCAGCCGGGCCACCAGATCGTGGTCGCGCAGGTGCTGGCGGATACGGCCGGCCATCGCCACCAGCACCGCGTCGCCGGCGTCGTGGCCCAGGCCGTCGTTGATCTGCTTGAAGCCGTCGGCATCCAGGAACAGCACCGCCAGGCGGGTGCTGCCCGGCGTGGCGGCGGCCACCGCGCGGGCCAGCCGCAGCTCGAAGGTGGCGCGGTTGGCCAGCCCGGTCAGGCTGTCGTGGCTGGCGCGGTGGCTGAGGTGCGCGTTCTCGCGTGCCAGGTCGTCCTGGCGCGCTTCCAGTTCGGCCAGCAGGCCGTTCACGTCCTCGCCCAGGGCATGGAATTCGGCGATGCGCGCCGGCGGTACCCGGCGGCCCAGCACCCGGTCGATGCGCACCGCGCGCGCCACCGCGGCCAACTCGCCCAGCGGCGCCAGGATGTGGCGCAGCACCCGCTGCAGCGCCGACACCGTGGCCAGCGCGCTCGCCAGCAGGCAGGCCGCCAGCGCCGCCATGCCGGTCAGCAGGAAGCCGACCATGCCGCCGCCGGCGCTGCGCATCAGCACCCGGCCGACCGGCTCGCCGGCCTGCACGATCGGCACCTCGGCATCCAGCGGCGGCAGCAGCCGCGCCAGGCGCTCCTGCAGCCGCTGCCAGGCCGCCGGCGTGTCCTGGCGCCAGTGCGCCAGCAGCGCGCCGTCCTCGTCGTAGACCCAGGCCTCGGCCACGTCTTCGGCGGCGGCGATGCGGGCCAGCGTCTCGGCCGCGGCCGGGCCGTCGCGGAACACCACCGCCGCCTCGACGGTGAAGCCGGCCGACCGCGCCACCCGCTGCAGGCTCGACGCCGCATGGCCGCGCAGCGCGGCGGTGCCCAGCACCGTCAGCAGGCCGCCCACCGCCAGCACCGCCACCAGCACCACCGCCAGCAGCGCCCGGTGCAGCACCTGCTGCAGCGACGGCCGCGCCGGCGGCACCGGCCGCACGATCGCCGCCGCCGTCATTGCGCCCTGCCCCGGCGCCGCGCCAGCTGCAGCACGCCCGGATGCATGCGCACCCCGCTGCGGGCCAGCGACACCAGGTTCACCCCGAACGCGATGCCCGGCGTGCATTCGTCCAGGCAGAAGGCGGCGCCCGCCCGGCAGTCCTCCGGCCGCTCGCCGATGCTGAGTTCGGGCCGGCCCGCCATGCGGGCGTAGACCGCCTGCAACTGCTCCTGCGGCAGGCGGCCGAGAAAGACCGCGTCGCAATCGGTGCCCACGTCGACCGGCGCGCGCTGGCGCACCGAGACCCGGCGGCCGGCCATCGGCCGGTGGCGGGCGGACAGCAGCATGTCGGCGCGGCCGCTGGTGCCGACCAGGCACAGCCGCAGCAGCACCGGGTCGCCCGGCCAGCGGCCGAAGCCGAGCAGCGCCAGCGTGGTCTCGACCACCGCACGGTCGGTGTGCGTGGCCTGGCCGGCGCCCGGGAATTCGACGCGCGGGGCCGCAGCCGCCGGCCCCGGCACGGCGACGGCGCCGGCCAGGCCGAGTGCGGCGATCAGCAGATCGACCAGTCGTCGGGAAGCACGGGAACCCTGCATCGCGAAGCGCCCTTCCAAACAAGCGGACCCGGCCGATGGCGCGGACGGCCCATCCGTCCCAAGCCCCAGCCACGCCCTGCGAAAACCCGCAGCCTGTATAAGTCGTCGCCCATGAACGACCTCGTCACCCTCTGGATCGAATGGCTGCGGCCGTCGACCGGACTCGCCACCGTGCAGTGGTCGCTGCTGCTGGCCGCGGCAGCGCTCGTCGGCTACCTGCTGCACCGCTACACCGGCCTGCCCAAGGTGGTGGGATACGCCCTGGCCGGCAGTGTGGCCGGCTTCGCGGGCTTCGGCGACGCCTCGGCATGGCCCCTTCGGGGCAATGGCCTGTTCGTGCTGGAGCTGGGTATCGCGGTGGTGCTGTTCGAGGCCGGCGGCCGGGTGCCGCTGCGCTGGTTCCGGCACAACCCCATGGTGCTGGTGCAGAGCATTGCCGAATCGGCCCTCACCTACCTGGCGGTGGCCGCCGCCCTGCACGCGATGGGCCTGGCGCCGGCCGTCTACGGCCCGCTGGCGCTGATCGCGGTGGCGGCCTCGCCGGCGGTGCTGGCGCGCGTGGCCGCCGATGCCGGCGCCAGCGGCCCGGTGACCGACCGCGCCATGGTGCTGGCCGCGCTCAGCACGCTCTACGCGCTGTCGATCGGCACCGCCCAGGCCGAACTCCTGGCCCGCCAGGAAATGCGCCTGCTGGCCACCGTCGGCCCGGCGGCGCTGGTGCTGGGGCTGTCGGTGGCGGTCGGCGCGGTGCTGGCCCTGGCGCTGCGGCTGGCGCTGAAGGTGATGAACCCGGTCAGCGAGAACACCTCGATCCTGCTGCTGGCGCTGATTGCCGCGGCCGCCGGCATCGCCTCGCATCTCGGCGGCTCGGCGCCGCTGGCCGCCTTGCTCGGCGGCATGCTGCTCAAGCAGTTCGCGCCGCGCCCATGGTCGTGGCCGCGCCAGCTGGGCACCGCGGCCTCGCTGCTCACCATGCTGATGTTCGTGCTGGTGTCGGTCACCACCGCGCAGGCCGATTGGACGCTGCCGGTGGCACTGCTGGTGGTGGCGCTGGTCGGCGCGCGCGGCGTCGCCAAGATGGCCGGCGTGGCGGTGGCCAACATCGGCAGCGGCGCCAGCTGGCGGCAGGCGCTGTGGGTCGGCTGCGCGCTGTCGCCGATGTCGTCGATCGCGCTGCTGATCGCCTCGCAATACGCCCAGGTGCCGGGCGCGGCGGCGCGCCGCATGACCGGCATCGCCTTGCCGACCATCCTGGCGCTGGAGCTGCTGGGTGCGGTGGTCGCCACCGTGGCGCTGTATCGCGCCGGCGAGGCCTCGCGCCCCTGGCGACCGCGCCTGCGCGGCCAGGCGGCGGCCGGCGCGCCGGAAGCGCCGGCACCGGCGCTCGACCGCCAGGACGACGGGACCCATGGCGCTTGAGGCTTTCGTCCCGTCGCGGGCGCTGTCGCTGGGCGTCGAGCTGGAGCTGCAGCTGGTCAACACCCACGACTACGACCTGGCGCCGTATGCCGACAACATGCTGCGCCTGATGCAGGCGCAGTCCCTGCCCGGCAACGTGGTGCCGGAGATGACCTCGAGCATGATCGAGATCTCCACCGGCATCTGCCGCGACGCCGGCGAGGTGCTGGCCGAACTGAGCACCTTGCGCGACGCACTGGTGCGCAGCGCCGACAAGCTCAACATCGCGGTGGTCGGCGGCGGCACCCATCCGTTCCAGGTGTGGCACGAGCAGCGCATCTACGACGGGCCGCGCTTCAAGGAGCTGTCGGCGCTGTACGGCTACCTCACCAAGCAGTTCACCATCTTCGGCCAGCATGTGCACCTCGGCTGCCCCGACGCCGACGCCGCGCTGCTGATGCTGCACCGCATGTCGCGCTACATCCCGCACTTCATCGCGCTGTCGGCGTCGAGTCCGTTCGTGCAGGGCCAGGACACCCAGTTCGACTCGGCGCGGCTGAATTCGGTGGCGGCGTTTCCCCTGGCGGGGCGGGCGCCGTTCCATCTGGACTGGTCGGCGTTCGAAGCCTATTTCGCCAAGATGGCGCGCACCGGTGTGGTTCGCGACATGAAGGACTTCTATTGGGACATCCGGCCCAAGCCGAGCTTCGGCACGATCGAGATCCGGGTGTTCGACACGCCGCTGACGGTGGAACGCGCCGCCGCGCTCGCCGGCTTCGTCCAGGCGCTGGGGGCGTGGTTTCTGGCCGAGCAGCCCTTCATGCCCGACGAGGACGACTACCTGGTCTACAGCACCAACCGCTTTCACGCCTGCCGGTTCGGCCTGGACGGGAACTATGTCGATCCGCAGACGGGGGACCACATGCCCTTGCGTGACCACATCCTGTTGACGCTGCACCGCATCGGGCGCCATGCGCAGGGCGCCGGGGGGGAGGCGGCGATGCATCTGCTGCGGGCGAGCGTGCACGAGGGGGTGAACGACGCGCAGTGGCTGCGGGGGGTGCAGCGGCGGGAGCGGTTGCTGGCGGAGACTACGCGGCAGGCGGGGGGGGTGTTTCGTGGGGTGGGGCGCTGAGGGTTCCGGGTGGGTTGGGGTTAAGGGGGGGTGATTGCTGGCGTTGCGCCTCTGCCCAGAGGTGCCTTTTTGCTGTTGCTGCTGCTCCTGCGGAGGGCTGCTTCTACTGCGTAGGGCGGGAGCCGGGAGTCGCCCGGCGGCGAGTCACTTTCTTTTGCTTCGCCAAAAGAAACTAACGAAAGAAAAGGCGACCCGGGTGCCCGAGGCCCTTCGGGCACCGCTGCGGTACTCGGTTTTGCGGGGTCTGCCTAAACTCGCTTCGCTCAGACAACGGCAGCCCTTATCCGCAAAACCTCCGTTCCTCGCTCTCGCGCACACGGGGCAATCGGGA
>JAKONS010000549.1 GCA_022701845.1 Burkholderiaceae bacterium | reverse complement strand
GCCGCTGGTTGCACCACACGTACATCAGCGTGGCGTAGGGCATCTCTTCGCCGGTGACGGCACGGGCCAGCTCGGCCATGGCGGATTCGCGCATGGTGAAGCGGCTGCGGTCGCCGTCGAAAGCGAGTACGACACGCGCCGGCGCATCGTCCGATTCCCGCATGCCCAGATCGGCGCCGTCGATCAGCGAGGCCACTTTCCAGGAAAAGTCCAGCCGACCCAGCGCTTCCGGCCGGATGTCCATCGCGGTTCGCAACATGCTGGCGGAGGAGCGCGACGACGCATGCACCGCGACGCGACCATCGGCCTGAACGAAGTCGTAGCGGGTCTCGTCCTTGCCGGGCAGGCGGTAATGCTCCCATTTCGGCACCGGCTGCAGATGCCCGGCGACCTCGCCCAGCGAACGTCCCCAATTGCGCTCTTCCGTACTGGCAGCGACCGTTTCGCCGCCTGGCTGGCTGGGTGGTCGATTTCCCGCGCAACCGCTGAGGGCGAGACATGTAGTCACCAGGACAACGGCCGTGGTGGCATTGGCAAGCGAAGTGAAGGACATGGACACGAAGCTTAAGGCTATATCCATGCGGTGTGCTGTCGATACCCTAGTGCGCCAGTCCACCTCGAACAGAAAAATCGGGAAACAACGAAAAACGAAAACGAAAAACGAAAAAAGCCCCCGGCTCGCGCCGGGGGCTTTTGAGTTTCTAACCACGCTGGCACGAGGCCAGCAGCGATTTAGAAAGCGTGCTTCACGCCAACTGCAACACCGGTAGCGTTGCCGCCAGCAGCAGGAGCAGCAGAGCCGGTCAGCGAGCCACCGATGCCACCGAAGGTGTAGGTAGCAGCGCCCTTGTTGTTGATACGAGCCACGTCGGCGTACACGGCGGTGCGCTTGGACAGGTTGTACACGTAGCCGATGGCAAACTTGTTGGCATCGTTGTTGCTGTTCTTCAGGTCGTAACGCGACACACCAGCACGCAGCAGGCCAGCACCCAGGGGAGCGGTAGCGCCGATGGAGTAGGTGTTGATCTTGAACTCAGCGATGGCAGCGCGGCCGTCGACCTTTTCGGTCTGCAGCAGGACCATCGGCTTCACGACGCCGAAATCGTACGAAGCGCCGATGTTGGCGACCTTGTAGTCTTCAGCGTAGGAAGCTGCACCGACGGTACGGATAGCGTCGGAGAACTGGCCGTAAGAACCGGACACGTCCAGGGGACCGTTGGCGAAGCCGATACGGCCGCCAGCGTAGTTGCCGGTCTTGTCGGTGATGGCGTTGGCAGCGGTGGTGCTCAGGCCGTTGGCCAGGGTGATGGCGGTCTGGTTGCTGTTGCGCTCGCCGAAGGCGTACTGCACGTTACCGTAGAAGCCGCCCAGGGTTGCAGGCAGGAAGTAAGCAACGCTGTTGCTGACACGGGTGATGCCGCCTTGGTTGGCAGCTGCACCGGCAGCGGTGTTGGTGCCGCTGGCGTTGTAGCCGACGGTTTCAACGATGCCCAGGCCGCGCTGGCCGAACGGGTCGTATGCCAGGGTGGTCAGGTAGGAAGCAGCGAAGTCACGGCCCAGGCGAACTTCGCCGAAGGTGCCAGCCAGGCTGATGGTCGAGCGACGGTTGAAGTCGAGGCCGGTGGTCTGGGTAGCGCCGTTACCGACGTCGTTCGACAGGGCACCTTCCAGCCAGAAGCTGGCAGCCAGGCCGCCGCCGAGGTCTTCGGTACCGCGGAAGCCGATACGGCTGGTGGAGTTGCCACCGTTGATCAGACCGGTGGTGTGGCCCGTGCCTTCGTTCTTCACGTAGCCGACGCCAGCATCAAGAATACCGAACAGGGTCACCGACGATTGAGCCATTGCGGCGCCGGAAGCAGCCAGGACAGCCAGGGCGATCAGAGATTTTTTCATTGCGAGTTTCTCCAAGGTTAAACAGAGGGCGCCGGATCGAAGGAGGCATTCGTGCGCTGTGTCGCGCATCCCTGATTCCCACCGGTTCCCCGGGCCAACCTCCTCTTCGGAAGTTGGATGTATTCCACCAGACGGTGTGTCGTGGCGCAAAGGATTTGTGGGTGGAAAGGGTCACATTTGCCGCTTTCGTTGCACCACAGCAACGGATGCCGGAACCTGTCGGTCGTGGCCGACAGTTGCGTCGGCGACCTCCTACACGCCGCCAGCCGTCCGGCCGCCGCGCAGTTGGCGGCGGGCCACACCCGTGGCGCTGGTGCGCCGCTATGCTGCAGCCAACCCGGAGACCCCTGCATGGACCAGCTACTTCAGACAGCCGATGCCGCCCTGCGCACGCTTTTCGCCGAACACCGGTCTTCCCGGCCGATGCCCACCGCGGCGGCGGCCGAGCCAGCATCACCGCCCGCGATGGAATTGACACCGGCCGAGAAAAAATTGTCGGCTGCGTACATGCGCGTCAACCATGTCGGTGAGATCTGCGCGCAGGCGCTCTACACCGGACAGGCCGCGGCCACCCGCAACCGTGCGCTGCGCACGCAACTGCAGGCCGCCGCGCGCGAGGAAACCGACCATCTCGCCTGGACGCGCCAGCGGCTCGACGCCCTCGGCTCGCGCCCCAGCCTGCTGAATCCGCTGTGGTATGCCGGCGCATTCGCGCTCGGCATGGTGGCCGGCAAGATCGGCGACCGGGTCAGCCTGGGCTTCGTCGTCGAAACCGAAGACCAGGTGAGCGCCCATCTGGCCGGACATCTGAAAGACCTGCCGGCGAACGATGCGGCCTCTCGTGCCATCGTGGCGCAAATGAAACTCGACGAAGAGGCCCATGCCAACGAGGCACGCCGGGCCGGGGCGATCGA
>JAKONS010000546.1 GCA_022701845.1 Burkholderiaceae bacterium | reverse complement strand
CACCGCCAGGGTGGTGGTCTGCTCGCCCAGCGCCTGGCCGGCGTCGCGCAGGCCGCAGCTGCCGACGGTGAGCACGCTCTGCTGCGGCGAGGTCTCCACCGCGATCGCCGGCTGCGGTCCGTCGTCGGCCGGCGGCGGCGCCGGGTCGGCATACAGGTTCAGCAGCACCTCGGCGGCATGCGTGCCGCGCCAGCTGGCCAGGCCACCGGGGCCGTTCAGGGTGACCAGCGGATGCACCTGCGCGTCGCAGAAATGCCGGCCCCGGGTGCGCAGCCGCAGCCGGGCGAAATCGCGCTGCGCCGGCTGGCTCAGCAGATGCAGCCGCGGCGGCAGGGCCAGCGGCGGCTGGCGCGGCTGCACCGGCGCGCCGGCCGACAGGGTGACCGCCGGGCGCACGCCGGCCGTCGGCAGCCGCTGCCAGCCCGCCGCGTCGATGCGCCAGCGGTGGGGCTGGCGGCCGGGCGCCGGTTCCACCAGGCGCAGGTCGAGCGCGTCGAGGTCGCAGGCGTCGCCGAGCGCGATCGGCGCGGACGGCAGCAGCGAGCCCAGCACGCCGCGCGGCAGCAGTGCGCGGTCGAGCGCCGCCAGCGCCATGTCGAAAGCCGCCGGGCTGGCCGGTGCCGCCGATCCGGCCGCGCCGCCGGCAGAAGCTCCGGCGGAAAGGCGCGCCAGCTCCTCCCGGGTGCGGCGGCACAGCTGGAACACCTTGCTGCCTTCGGGCCGCCCGGTATCGGCCAGCAGGTCGCGCGCCCAGGCGCATTCCGGCCGGGTCTCGAAGGCCGCGCCCAGCATGAACCAGCAGGCCAGGTAGCGCCCCAGGCACACCGCATGGTCGAGGCCGTGGCCGGTGCCGCGCTGGATGCCGAGCGCGATCAGCGATGCGTAGCGGTCGCCCAGGCGGGCATGCACCTCGGGGAACGCGGCGGCCAGCGCCTCGGCCAGGCGGGCGGTGTCGCGCTCGGTCTTGAGCGCCTGCAGCGCGGCGACCTGCTCGGAATTGAGTTGCAGCATCGGGTTCAGGCCGCCTGCAGCAGCGGCACCTCGCGTTGCACCAGCCGGCCCATCTGCAGCTCGGCGTGCTGCCACAGCAGCCGGCCGGGCACCACCAGGCTGCGCACCGGGCCGAAGAAGGCGGCCAGCTCGGCCGGGCCGGCCAGCGGCAGCAGCGCGCGCAGCACCGCCGGGTCCATCCAGTCGAGGGCGATGCGGGCGCCGCCCGGCAGGCTGGCCTGCAACAGGCCGCGCAGATGGTTGCGCAGCAGCAGCAGCCGCGCCGGGCTGCGCACCAGCACGCCCCAGTCGCCGAAGGCGGCGGCCGCCTCGAACAGCAGCCAGTCGGTGAAGGGCGAGGCGGGTTTGAGCTGCACCAGGTAGGGCGCGGCCTGCTGCACCTCGGGCTCCAGCGCGCCGGGCAGCAGGCAGTCGTAGTCGGCGACGTCGGCCGCGGCCAGGCGCGCCGGCAGGCCGGGAACGCGCTCGCCCATCACCACCGCGAAGCACTGCAGATCGGCATCGGCCCAGAGGCCGGCGCGGTGCTGCCCGGCCGCCAGCGGCGCGGCCGTCACGGTGGCGGTGGCGGCGGTGGCATTGGGAGAGGGGTGCGGCGTGCTCATTTCGCCAGCGGGTCCTTGTTTTCCTTGGGCTCGCCGGGCGCCTTGGGCGTGGCGGGCGCGGCCTTGGCCGCGGCGCTGGCGGCGCCGGCCGAGCCGCCGGAATTGATCTTGCAGAGCGGGCCCTGGATCGTCACCCCGTCCGGCCCGATGGTGATGAACGAGCCGCCGGCCTTCAGCGTGAGCTGGGTGCCGCCGTCGATCACCACGCCCAGGCCCTTCATATGCAGCGACGAGGTGGCCGAGATCTTCAGGCCGGCGCCCACCGCGATGTCCATGCCGGCGCCGGAGGTCAGCTCGACCGCTGCGTCGCCCTTGATGGCGACCGCGCCGGTCACCTTCAGGCCCAGCGCGCCGTCGACGGCGGTGGTGCTGTCGCCGCCGATCTTCTGGTGGCTGTCGGCGTCGATCTTCACCGTGGACTGCTTGCCGACGGTCAGCGTGTAGTTCTCGCCGATCTGGTGGGCGGTGTTCTTGACGACGTCGGTCCAGAGGTCGTTGCGGATGCTCTGGAAGGCGTCGTTCTTCACCAGCTGGTGGAAATCCTTCTCGGCCTGCAGCCAGACGTATTCGCTGCCCTTCTTGTCGTCGAAGCGCAGCTCGTTGGCGTTGTCCAGCGAACCGCCCTTGCTGCTCTGGCTCTTGATGCCGCTCACCGTGGCCTGCGCCGGCAGTTCGTAGGGCGGCAGGTTCACCCCGTTGTAGACCCGGCCGGTGACCATCGGCCGGTCCGGGTTGCCCTCCAGGAACTCGACCACCACCTCGTCGCCGACGCGGGGCAGGGCGATCATGCCGAACTGCTTGCCGGCCCAGGGGTGCGACACCCGCACCCAGCAGGAGCTTTTCTCGAGCAGGTTGTCCTTGCGCGCCACCCGGTCCCAGTGGAAGCGCACCTTCACCCGGCCGTACTTGTCGGTCAGGATCTCGTCGCCGGACGCGCCCATCACCGTGGCGGTCTGCGGGCCGTACACCATCGGCATTTCGGCCACCGCCTGCGGCTGGAAGGCGACGCTCTTGGGCACCGCGTTGAAGCGGCATTCGTAGCTGCTGCTGCGCTGGTCCACGTTGGCCTCGTAGCCGGCGTATTCCATCTCGGCGACCGAGGAGGTGACCAGGTAGTCGCCGGCGTCGTCGTGCGAGGCGAAGGCGAAGGTCTGGCCCACCGACAGCCCGCGGTGGCGGGTCAGGCCGGTGGCCACGCAGTGCTCGGATTCGAACCGGTCGACCTCGATCTGCGCCCGGTCCTTGCCGGCCTGCACCTTGGTGCCGACGCCGGCCATCGCCTGGTCGTCGTAGCCGCCGGGGTAGTCGAACACCTCCAGGTCGTTCGGCTTGGGATAGGGCGGCGCCGGGCTGCGCCGGGCGTCGGCGAACAGGTCGGTGGCCGGTGCCTCGGGGGCGAAATCGGTATGGCCGTAGGCCAGCGACTGCAGGGTGTGGGCCTGCGACCAGTCCAGCACCACGTTGTCGCGCTCGATGCCGCGGGTCTGGCGGTCGAACCAGTCGAGCGTCTTGTCGCCGGTGGCGTCGTGGCCGTTGGCGCCGTTGCACAGCACCAGCTGGTACTGGCTCTCGGTGTGCTTGAAGTAGTAGTAGATGCCCTCGTCTTCCATCAGCCGGGAGACGAAGTTGAAATCGCT